>DASUYB010000176.1 GCA_036377595.1 Longimicrobium sp.
ACCAACTCCGGGTGAAGTATAGGTGCGTCCCACCGAATCTCGTGCTGCCGCGATTATAGATCCTTCGGCCTGCAAACGCTTGCGCAGACGCTGATTACGGTCTGGCCGGCCTCAGGATGACGTCAGCTTGGGATCAGTCCGCGTGCATCAACTTTATTCCCGGATTTCCTATGATACCGGATTCCAGGATCAACTGTGCATTGGGGACTGTCATTCCGAAGGCGCTGCGCCGCCCTATTCTCCACGCCAAAGCTGTGGCGCCTGAGGAATCTGTGGCCGGCTCCCGAGCCACAGGCCGCCTGTCGCTCGGACGCATGACATAGATCCGGGCAGCAAACAGTATCACGGGATCAGGGAGATCGAATGGCGGAGTGGGATGCGGAGCGGGAGGTGACGCCGGAGCTTGCGCTCGACCTGGTACGCGAGCAGTTCCCGGGGATCGGCCGCACGATCGCGCCGTTCGGGTTCGGGTGGGACAACACCGCGTTCCTGGTGGACGGCGACATCGTCTTCCGCTTCCCGCGGCGGGAGATCGCGGTGCCGCTGATCGAGCGCGAGGCGCGGCTGCTCCCGCGGATCGCCCCGCGTCTCCCGCTCCCCATCCCCTGCCCCGCGTGGATCGGCGCGCCGTCGGAGCGATTCCCGTGGCCTTTCGCCGGCTACCGGATCCTGCCCGGGCGGCTGGCGTTCGGCCTGGCGGACGACGAGCGCCGCGCCGCCGCCCGCCCGCTCGCCGAGCTCCTGCGCGCGTTGCACGGCATCCCCACGCACGGGCTGGATTTGCCGGGGGATGAGTGGGAGCGCACCGACTTCGCGCGCCGCATGCCGGAGCTTGTGGAGCGCCTAGGCGGGCTGGAGGCGGCCGGCGTGATCGACGATGCGCGGCCGTGGCTGCGGCTGTTCGAGGCGGGCGATTTCCCCGCGCCGGCAACGCACCGCGTCCTGGTCCACGGCGACCTGGCGGAGCGGCACATCCTCGTCGATGGCGCGAACGGCGTCTGCGGCGTCATCGACTGGGGCGACGTCCACGAGGGCGACGCCGCGCTCGATCTCACCATCCTCTACTCCTTCCTGCCCCCCTCCACCCGCGACGAGTTCCTGCGCGTCTACGGCGATGTGGACGCGCGGACGCTGCGTACGGCACGGCTGCGCGCGGCGTTCGCCTCCACCTCGTCGACGTACTACGCCTGGTCGATCGGCGACCTGGAGTGGGTGCCGATCGGGCTCGCCGCGATGAAGCTCGTGCTGGAGGAGTGATCGGGCCTGCGGGGAGGGCGCCAGCGCCTCGCCAATGGGTGGGAAGACGAGGCTGCATGGCTTCTTCACCGGCCGGTTGATGCGACGGGCGCAGGGGAAGGCCGATCTCGAGCAGGTGAACCGCCTGATCCGCGAGCGGCTGGATCCATAGGAGGGCTGCTTCACCGACGAAGGGCGGCAGCCTACCAGCCATGGGTCGCCGCCCTTTCGTTCTCTGGAGCGCAAGAGCCTCGCGCCACGACAGGTGCTATCGATCCGAGCCGGTAGGGGGCTTGGGGCAGGAGTCGGAGCACGAGTCGTTCACCACGTCGCGCCCCTTGTCGACCACCTGCTGAACGGTCGGCTGGACGACGGCCGGGGTGGACTTCGCCGCTTGGTCGACCGTATTCACCGCGCTGCAGGCAGTGGCGCAGGCGGCGTCGTTGTTGACGTTGCTCGAACTGCTGTTGTTGTTGCTGCTGCTGCTGCTGCTCTGGCTCGTCTGCGAGCTGCCGGTCTGCGTCTGGGCGCTCGCGACTCCGGCGCCGCAGACGAGGAGCGCGGCCGTCAGGATCAGGATCCGGTGGTTCATGATTGCCTCTGGTTTTTCAAGGGTGAAATGATGGATGCGAAGAGCAAAGATCCCTGCTCCAGCCGTGAACGCGAAGCCCTCGCATGGCCCGTCATCTCTCTGATGGAGGGACAGGCTTCGCGAATTTCCTGATCACGTCCTTGGCCGAGCGGGGACGCCAGACGCTGTGGCGAACGATCAGCCCGGCTCTCGGGCGGTGAGCGCCTCGCTGATTGGGCGAGCACGCGTGCGCAGCTCGCGGTCGGCGCGGGGGGTGAGGAGGCGCAGGTCGCGCGGCCGCTTCGGCGTGAAGTCGCGGTTCAGGCCGGGGACGATGCGGTCGTGCAGCCCGTGCGGAAGCGCCAGGAGCACGGCAAGCGTGTAGCGGCTCACCGCCTCCGGTCCGGCGAGATGCCAGACGCCGGAGAGGCGCTCGCGCGGCATCGCGGCCAGCTCCCACAGCTGGGCGGCCAGGTCCTCCGCCGCGATCGCGGAGCGCAGCTCGTCGGCGAACGCCGGCGGGAGCGTGCCGTCGCGCAGCTGGGCGACGGTGGCGTCCTCCCCGTCCGTGCGCACGATCAGCGAGGTGCGCACGACCGCGGCGGTGGGCGCTAGCTGGCGGACGACGCGCTCCGCCTCGGCCTTGCGCCGCCCGTAGTCGGTGATCGGCGACGGCGGGTCGCTCTCGGCGTAGGGTGCGTGCTCGCCGTCGAACACCACGTCGGTGGAGATGTGCACCAGCGCCGCGCCCGTGCGCCCGCACGCGTCCGCCACGTTGCGCGTGGCCAGGATGATGTCGCGCTCGAAGTCCGTCCTCCCGTACGCGGTGTGGATGACCGCCTCCGGCCGGACCTCCGCGAACAGCGCCTCGACCGCCGCGTCGTCCGCCAGGTCGACGACGTGCGCCTTCGCGGAGGCTGGCACGGGCGTCGTCCGCTGCGTCGCATGCACCTCCATCCCCGCCGGCGCCGTCGCGATCAGCGTCCGCCCCAGCAGTCCGCCGCCCCCGGTGATCAGGATCCGCATCTGGATTCCGGATGAGGTGAATTCCGCAAACTAAGGAAAATCATGGAGATGAGTGGATTGCTGTCACAGGCGATCTAGAGCGGCGGGAGCGCGGCGAACTCGTTGCTCGGCCCCAGCAGCGCGCGGAGGATGCGGCGCGCGTCGTCGCCGATGCCGGGCGATTCGCTCTCGCGCGGTCCGGCGACGTTGAGGGTGCGGACGTTCGCGACCTGCAGCCAGCGGCGGAACATCCCCACGTCCTCGCCAGCGCCCGCGTGGAAGAAGTAGACTGGCTTCCCCAGCCGCCGCGCCACCTCGCGTGTGAGCTCCGTCCCCGCGCTCTCCGCGCCGGTGGTGAGGATGAGCGTGGCGTCCGAGTCGCGCACGTTCCACTCCGTGCGCTGCGCGGGATCGGCGGACGGCGTCTCGCGCAGCGGGTAGCGCGCGTCGATCACCCCATCTTCCGCCATCCTCCCGGCCGGGCACCATCCGCCGCACTCGATCCCCAGCTCCAGCGCCACGTCCAGCGCCGCCCGATCCACCCCTGTCTGCCCGCCGCTGACGATCTTCATCTACCCAAAAACAATGTGATCACAATGCCGCGCGAAGGCTCGGCGGGTTGAAACCCGCCGCTGGAACGTCAAGAAGTCCGCCTTCGCGGACTCCCTGGGCCAATGTCCGTCGCGCGCGCTGGCGCCTCGTACGCACCGAAGCCGGTAGTCCGCGAAGGCGGACTTCGTGTGGTCGTTGCAGCGAATTCATTCGCCCCCAACGACTTGTGCCGCGCTTCTACAGCCGGTACGCGCTGGTCACCAGGCGCTTCTCCTCCTCGCCCTCGATCAGCGCCTCGACCTCGACGAAGGGCTCGAGGCCGCTGCCGCTGAGCTTTTCGCGAAAGAGCTCGTCGAGCTGGAAGACGCCGGCGGAGTTCGACATCACGATGCGCAGGCGCACCGGCTTCTCCTCGCCGTTCTCGATGTGCACCGAGTCGATTGCCGCCGCACTGATGGAGTGGATGCTCATCGTGCGCTCGATTCCCAGCGAGATGCGCGAGCGGCCCTTGGCCATGTCCAGCGCGTCGGCCACGCGCACGATCCCCGCCTCCAGCGTCAGCGGCTTGCCGCCCGAGCGGTGCGCGATGATCGCGTGCAGGATCTCGGCGCGCAGGATGGTGGCCGTTCCCACGTCGTAGATGCCGTCCAGCAGCTCGCGGATCTTGGGCTGGGCCACAAACAGCGACATCTCTTCGTGCCCGCTGCGGTGGATGGACATCCCCAGGTCGTGCATCAGCGCGGCCAGGGCGACCACCACCTCGGCGTCGTCGGTCGACATCCCGTAGTTGGCGACCACGGACGGCTCCACGCCGTGCTCCACGAGCATGCGCAGGAGCTTGACCGCGATGTTCATCACGATCTTCACGTGCACGGGGCCGTGGTCGGTCATCCCCAGGCGCTCCACGGCGTTGACGTTGGCCGCCAGCCAGAGCGCGTACAGCTCGTCGTCGTGGTTGATGCGGTCGATGACCGCGGTCAGTTTCGCGTTGGCGCGGCTCGGCACGTTCAGCGCAAGCCGGTGCGAGAACCGCTCTTCCACCGTCCTTCCGAACGCCGCCCTGAGCTCGGCGGCGGTAACGGATTCCGCCATCTTGTCTTCCCTTCCCTCTTCTTCCGTGTGTGTCGTCTCGCCCGTGTTCAGCCTCGGCCGAGCGGGTGGTCGGAGGCGAATGAATTCGCTGCAACAACCACACGAAGTCCGCCTCGGCGGACTACCGGCTCCAGTCCCGCCGAGGTTTCATCGCGCGCGACGGGCATCCTCGACAATTCCTGCGCCAGCGTCATGCCACGTGCGCCATCACCCTTCACCCGCGAGCTCGCCGGCGATGAAGCGCGCGGCCTCCGCTTCGGCCCAGAACTCGGGCTCCCACGGCTGGCCGGAGATGAAGCCGACGTGGCCGCCCCGCTCCACGATCGCCGGGACGAGCGCGGGGTTGGCGGCGATAGCGTCGCGCGGGATGGCGTCGGGCGGGACGAACGGGTCGTCGATGGCGTGCACCAGCAGCGTGGGAACGCGGATGCGGGGCAGGAACTGCGCGCTGCTGCTGCGGCCGTAGTAGTCGTCCACGCCGTCGAAGCCGTGCAGCCGCGCCGTGGCCGCGTCGTCGAACTCGCGGAAGCTGCGGGCGCCGAGCACCCGCCGCTCGTCGCACGCCTCGCCGATCAGGTGGCGCTTCTGGCGAAACTTCTCCTGCAGCGAGCGGACGAACACGCCGGTGTAGAGTCGCCCCGTCACCGACGCGTCGAGGTAGTCCGCGCCCGCGCCCAGGTCGAAAGGGATGGAGATGGCCGCCGCCGCGCGCACCCGCGCCGAATCTCCCATCTCCCCCAGGTACTTGAGCACGACGTTGGCGCCCAGCGAGAAGCCGACGGCGCCCAGCGCCACGCCCGGGTTCCGCGCCGCCAGCAGGTCGAGCACGAAGGCGATATCCCCCGTGTCGCCGGCGTGGTAGAAGCGCGGGAGGCGGTTGGGCTCGCCGCTGCAGGAGCGAAAGTTCAGCGCTACGGAGCGGATGCCGCGGTCCCACAGCTTGCGGCAGGTCTCCAGCACGTACGCCGACTCCGAGCTCCCCTCAAGGCCGTGGACGACGAGCACGAGGGGCGCTTCCGCGGGCGGCGCGGGGCGGCCGGGAACGGCGGCGAAGTCGAGGTCCAGGAAGTCGCCGTCGGGGGTGTCGACGCGCTCGCGGCGGTAGCGCACGCCGGTGCGCGGGCGGAGGTAGCGCCCCGCCACGGTCTGCGCGTGCGCGCCGGGGAGCCACCACGCCGGGCGGAAGGGCGTCGGCGTGAACGGATGCGGCGCGCGGGGCGACGGGTGCGGGGTCCTTTGCGTGGCTTGCATTCCCCAATCTAACTTGCCCGTCCAGTGCCGGCGGCCCGCCGCCACGTCCCGATCCCGCACCTCGCCTGGATGCCCGCCCGTGTGGCTCCTTCCCGTCTTCTCCGCGCTTTCCCGCAACGCGCTGCGGCTGTTCTACCGCCTGAAGATCTCCGGCGAGCGGGTGCCGGAGGATGGGCCGGTGCTGCTCGTCGCCAATCACCCCAACTCGCTGCTGGACCCGGCGATGGTGGTGGCCGCGGCGCGGCGGCCGGTGCGCTTCCTGGCCAAGGCGCCGCTCTTCGACATGGGCGCGGTGGGGATGCTGGTGAAGGGCGCGGGCGCCATCCCCGTCTACCGCCAGCAGGACGCCACCGGGCCGACCTCGCAGAACGAGGACACCTTCCGCGCCGTGTGGGCCGCGCTGGCCGAGGGCGCGGCAGTCGGCATCTTTCCCGAGGGCACCAGCCACAACGAGCCGTCGCTGGTGCCGCTGAAGACCGGCGCCGCGCGGATCGCGTTCGGCGCGGCGCAGCGGACAGGCGGCGCCTTTCCCATCGTTCCCGTGGGCCTGTCGTTCCGGGAGAAGGAGACCTTCCGCTCCGACGCACTGGCGGTGATCGGCGATCCCGTCGAGTGGGACGATCTCGCGGGGACGAGCCCGGACGACCGCGACGCCGTGCGCGAGCTGACGCGGCGGATCGACGAGGCGCTGCACGACGTCACCGTGAACCTGGAGCGCTGGGAGGACGCGCCGCTGGTGGAGACGGCCGAGGCGGTGTACGCGGCCGAGCTGCCGGTGGACGCCTCGCCCGACGCGCGGGTGGCGCGGCTGCGCGAGGCCGCCGAGGGGCTCGCGCGCGTCCGCGCGGAGGGGCGGAGCGAGTGGCGGCGCGTGGCGCGCGAGGTGGCGGCGCACGGGCGCATCCTGCGCGTGCTCGGCCTCACGCCGAGGGAGCTGAAGACGAGCAACCGCGCGGACGCGGCGCTCGGGTGGACGGTGCGGCAGCTCGCGTTCTTCGGCCTCGGCGCGCCCGTCGCCGCGCTGGGGATCGCCGCGTACTGGATCCCCTACCGGCTGACGGGCTTCCTCGAGGCGCGGCGGGGCGAGCTGCGCGACGTCCGCGCGACGTTCAAGCTGCTCGTCGGCGGGATCCTGCACCTGCTGTGGACGGTCGCGATCGCCGCGGTGGTGGGATGGAGATTCGGATGGATCGCCGCGCTGGCCACGCTCGTCGCCCTGCCGCTGGCGGGCTTCGTGGCCATCCGCGTGACGGAGCGCTGGGCCGCCGCGACGGCCGAGGCGCGGCGATTTTTCCTCCGCGCGCGGCGGCGGGAGGAGATCGCCGAGCTGCGCACGCGCCAGGCCGAGCTCGCCCGGCGCCTGCACGCGCTGTGGGAACAGGTGCGGGTGTAGTTCTCGTGCCGTTTCTCAGGATTTACCGTGCATGCCCATGTTCCTGAACTGAAGAGTCTCACACGGAGGTAACGGAGGAACTCCGATCCGCGTTCAGTTCCTCCGTTACCTCCGTTCCCTCCGTGTGAGTCATTCTTTTGGGGATGCCGGAATGCAGCTACAATCACCGCCATGACCGCATCTCACGAATCCCCCCCGACGCTCGACGCGATGGAAGAGGCGGCGCGCGCGTCGCTCTCCGAGGCCGCGTACCACTACTACGCGGGCGGCGCCGAGGACGAGGTGACGCTGCGCGCCAACCGCGCCGCGTTCGGCCGCTTCTACCTCCGCCCCCGCGTGCTGGTGGACGTGGGCGAGGTCGACCTCTCCGTGGAGCTGCTGGGCGAGCGGCTGGCGATGCCGGTGCTGCTGGCGCCGACGGCCTTCCAGCGGCTGGCGCACTCCGAGGGCGAGCGCGCCTCCGCCCGCGCCGCGCGCGCGGCCGGCACGCTGATGGTGGCCAGCACCCTCTCCACCACCACGGTCGACGACACCGCCGCGGCGGCGCCCGGGCCGCTCTGGTTCCAGCTCTACGTGTTCCGGCAGCGGGAGATCACGCGCGCGCTGGTGGAGCGCGCCGAAGCGGCGGGGTGCACGGCCGTGTGCCTCACCGTCACCGTTCCCGTGCAGGGGAACCGGCTGCGCGACAACCGCACCCGCTTCCGCCTGCCGCCGGAGCTGGAGATGGCCAACTTCAGCGGCCTGCGGCAGGCGGTGCTCCCCGAGGCGGCGGGCTCCGGCCTCGACGCCTTCATCGGGCGCGAGTTCGACCCCACGCTGACCTGGGACGCGGTGGCATGGCTCCGCTCCGTCACCCGGCTTCCCGTGGTGATCAAGGGGATCGTGACGCCGGAAGATGCCGCGCTGGCGGTGGAGCACGGCGTGGACGCGGTGATCGTGTCGAACCACGGCGGCCGCCAGCTGGACTGCGCCGAGCCCACCCTGCTGGCCCTGCCGCGCGTGGCCGACGCGGTGGCCGGGCGCATCCCCGTGCTGATGGACGGCGGCGTGCGGCGCGGCACCGACGTGGCCAAGGCGCTGGCGCTGGGCGCGCGCGCCGTGCTGGTCGGCCGCCCCGCGCTCTGGGGGCTGGCCGCCGGCGGCGAGGCGGGCGTCGCCCGTGTGCTGGAGACGCTGCGCGCCGAGCTCGCGCGCACCCTCGCCCTCCTCGGCCGTCCCTCCGTCTCCGCGCTCGACCGCTCGGCCGTCACGGAGATCCCGGGCCTTCTGCCGCCCTCGCCGTGATTGTGATGCCCGCCGGGTTTTCCTCCGTTCCCTCCGTTCCCTCCGTTACCTCCGTGTGAGACTTTTCGGTTGTCGTTTACGTACCCATCGCTGCGCGACTATCTTGCGCCGACCCGCCCGTCCCGTCCTCTCCCGCCCACGGCCCCATGATCGAAACCGAGATCGTCTCCGAGCCGACGCCGGTCTATCCCGCGCACCACCTGCCGCACCAGATCACGCGGCGCGCCGTGGTGGGGTGGGTGCTGTACGACCTGGCCAACACCATCTTCTCGATGGGCGTGGTGTCGCTCTACTTCTCGCTCTGGGTGCGCGACCAGGTGGGCGCCGAGCGGGCGGACTTCACCTACGGGCTGATCACCGCCGTCTCCATGGCCATCATCTTCCTCGTCTCCCCGCTGCTGGGGGCCATGACGGACCGGGCGCCGCGCCGGATGCCGTTCCTCGTCACCAGCACGGTGATCTGCGTGGTCTTCACCGCCCTGCTGGCACGCGCGGGGTTCTGGCCCACGGCGGTGCTGTTCGTGATCGCCAACGTGGCGTACCAGGCGGGAACGCAGTTCTACGACGCCATGCTCCCCGAGGTCAGCACCGAGGAGAACCGCGGTAAGGTGGGGGGGATCGGGGTGGGGATCGGCTACCTGGGCTCGTACCTGGCCGTGGCGCTGGGACTGATCCTGAAGACGGACGACAAGCCGCGCCTGTTCCTGGCCATCGCCGCCGCGTTCCTCGTCTTCTCCATCCCCTGCTTCCTGTTCGTGCGCGAGCGCGGCAACCCCCGCCCGAGGCCGATCGGCTGGGCGATGGTGAAGGACTCGACCTCGCAGACGCTGCGCACGCTGCGCGCGGGGCAGCAGTATCCCGGACTGGTGCGCTTCCTGGTCGGCCGCGTGTTCTACACCGACTCGATCAACACCGTGATCTCGATCATGGCGCTGTACACGGTGAACGTGGCGGTCAGCACGGGGATGAGCGAGGCGGAGGGGCAGAAGACCAGCCAGTTCATCATGCTCTCGGCCATCACCTTCGCGGTGGCGGGCGGGTTCATCTGGGGATGGCTGACCGACCGGCTGGGGCCCAGGCGCACGCTCAACTACGTGCTGCGCGCATGGATGGGCGTGTTCGCGCTGGCCGGGCTGGTGGGGATCGTAGGATTGCCCCTGGCCTTCCTCTATGTGGTTGCCGCGGCGGCCGGGTTCTCGATGGGCGGCGTGTGGGCCGCCGACCGGCCGTACATGCTGCGGCTGACGCCGCCGTCGCGCGTGGGCGAGTTCTACGGGCTGTACGGGATGGTGGGCCGCTTCAGCGCCATCACCGGCCCGGTGCTGTGGGCCGCGTCCACGTACGTCACCATCCAGCTGCTGCACCTGGCGCCGCGCGTGGGCCAGGGGCTGAGCGTGATCCTGCTGATGGGGATGATCGTGGTCAGCTACGTCATCCTCCAGCCCATCTCCGACGCCCCCCGCGAGTGGACGGGCGACGATGCGCTCCCCCACCACGCCGCCGGGGAGCCGGCATCGTAGCGGGGACGGGACCGCAGGGGCTCACGCAGAGTCAGCAGAGTCAGCAGCAACTGCAGCAGGAGATGGAGGCCGCGGCGGCGATCCGCGGCCTCGTGTTGAGACCAGCGGCTCAACCAAAGAACTCCAGCGGTTTGAATGGACGCGCTCACCGATTTCGCGATCAGGTACGATGATCTGCTGGCATACGTGCTGCGCCAGGAAGGCGATTTCATGCCGATCCTGACTGAAACCCTGATCGATGCCTGGATCGACCATTACTACGACATGATCACGCACGATCCGTACATCCTCGACGTGCCTGACCGCGGATTCAACTTCCTCTTCGATCTGACGCTCGCGAAGTTCGCCAAGGACGATCCCTCGCGCCCCGACGACCGCGTTGTCGCGGCGTACGGACTCTCCCGTGCTCCCGAAGCGAAGCGCGACGCATCGCGAATTCGCGGCTTCGGACCGATCGGCAGAGACAAGGGTGCGACGGACAAGGGCCACCTGATGGCGCACAGCATGGGCGGCTCCCTCGACATCAACGTTTTCCCCCAGCGCCCGAGGTAAACCGTGGCCGCACGGCTGAAGGGAAGCGCTATCGCGCGATGGAACGGTATGCGGCCAAGCACCCTGGCACGTTCGTTTTCTCACGTCTGATCTACGGCGATAACACGTGGGTACCGCAGGCGCTGGAGTACGGCATTCTTCTACCTGAACCACGCCTGTGGATAGAGCGATTTCCCAACTGAGCGGGAACCCTGCAAACAGATGGAGGCCGCGGCGGCGATCCGCGGCCTCGCGCGTTCGGAGCCCGCGGCATGATCGTTTCAGGGCGCGCGGGTGACGGAGACCAGCGGAAAGGACGGGCGAGTGGCGGGGTGGAAGGAGCACCTGGAGCGGATCGCGAGCCGGGTGGAGAACGCGCTCGACGAGCAGCGCGAGCGGCTGGGGATGGCCGGCGAGCGGCGGCCGCGCATCGACGCGTACCGCGGCTACGGGCCGGGGAACCGCGTCTGGGTCAAGGCGCGCGTGCTGCGCGGCGCCCCCGCGCCCCGCTCGCGCGAGCGCGACAGCGTTTGGCTGAACCTGGCGTCCACGCTGCAGCGCTTCGAGAGCGACGAGATCCCCGGCGCGCAGGTGCGCGTGCGCTACCCCGGCGGCGAGCAGTTCCTCAAGGCCGACCGCGAGGGGTACGTGGAGTGCTGGGCCGAGCCGTCTCCCCCGCTGGCCGGCGGGTGGCAGGGGGTGGAGATGGAGCTGCTGGAGCCGACGGACGGCCACGACCCGTACCGCACCTCCGCGCCGGTGATCGTGCCGCCGGAAACCGCGCGCCACGGGGTGATCAGCGACATCGACGACACCGTGATCCGCACCGACGTCGCCTCGCGCCTGCGCATGGCGAAGAACGTCCTGCTGGGGAACGCGTACACGCGGATGCCGTTCCCCGGCGTGGCGCCCTTCTACCGCGCGCTGGAGCGGGGGGCGAGCGGGAACGCGCAGAACCCGGTCTTCTATGTCTCCAGCAGCCCCTGGAACCTGTACGACATGCTGGCCGAGTTCCTGGAGCTGCGCCGCATCCCGCTGGGCCCGCTGCTGCTGCGCGACTGGGGGCTGGCGCCGGTGGACATCGGCGACGAGGGGGGACATTCGGGGCACAAGCGCCGGCACATCGGCCGCATCCTCGATACCTTCCCCACCCTGCCGTTCATCCTGGTCGGCGACAGCGGGCAGGAGGACCCGGAGATCTACCACCGCGCGGTGCACGACCACCCGGAGCGCATCCTGGCCGTCTACATCCGCAACGTGAGCCGCGCGCCGGAGCGCGTGGAGGCCATCAAGGCGCTGGCGGCGGAGGTGGAGAAGGCCGGGAGCGCGCTGGTCCTGGCCGACGACACGCTGGCCGCCGCGCGCCACGCCGCCGAGCACGGCTGGATCGACCCGGCGTGCCTCCCCGAGATCGGCGAGGTAGCCGAGGACGAGCAGCGCCCCCGCTCCGACGCCGTCCGCCGCACCAACGAAGACCTCAGCGCCGGCGACGTGTAACGTCGTGAGTTGTCATTCTCGTTTCTTCAAAGCGAGGAATTGGTCAAACGCTCGGTCGATTACGTCGGACTCGACATCGCCGTGAACTGTCTTTCCAGCACCGAAGTTCAGGATTGATTGATCGTACCAATGAGCACGATACACGATTCTGCCGTTGTTATCGATCTGGTCAATGCCGCGCCACCGGTGATCCTGCTTGAGGAAAGCTAGCTTCTCCTGCGTCGACAACCTTCTCATTGGGAGCTCCTCTCCACTAGAAACACAAAACGGACCGACTCCCCGGAGTGGGAATCGGCCCGTCGCCAAGAAAGATCCGCGTTATGTCTTTCCAAAGATTAACCGAAATCGAGACACAGTCAAGTGTGTCCGACGCCGGGATAGTTGTCTCGCGCGGAGGTGGCGATTAGGGTGCGCCTGTCGGACAATTTACCCTGTGGCTCCCTTTCCCCCCATCCGCCGGACCGGGTCCCATGAAGCTGCGTCTCCCCCTCCTTGCCGCCGCGGCGGTTGCGGTGATTCCGCTCCATGCGCTCGCGCAGCGCGGCACGCCAGCCGTCACCCGGCTCCTGGCGCCGCTGCAGATGGCCGCGCCGATGAAGCAATCGCTCCAGACGGAGATGGTGCGCGTCTTCAGCGGCGACGGCCTAGCGTACACCGGCCCGGGCTCCGCCTACACGGTGATGGGATGCGAGGGCACGGAGATGGCCGCGAAGCTCGTCGACCTGAACGGCGATGCCACGCCCGAGGTGCACGTCGAGGCGCAGGGGACGTGCGTGGGCGGGATGGCGGGCGGGTTCAACTGGGTGTTCATCCGCAGCGCGTCCGGCGCGTGGCGGATGAACCTGAACTTCAACGGCGGCCTGTATCCCCTCCCCTCGCGCGCACTGGGATTCGTGGACGTGATGGCAGGCGGGCCGGGCTTCTGCCACGGGATCTGGCGGTGGAACGGGCGCGGGTACGCGCTCCTCTGCATCGCGGGCGAGGGCGGCCAGCGCTGCGACAATCCGTGCCCGCGCACGCTGAAGACCGACGAGTTCGGCGAGAACCTTCCCGCGTTCACCACGAGCCGGAGCGGCGCGGCGGGGTGATGCGGTGAGATAGCAGTTCAGCCCCCCCGATCGCTGCAACATGGAACGCCCGTCGTGCGCGGCCATCGATTCATGTGATGTCATCGTTCCTTGCGCCCTGCCCACTCCAGCAAGCGGGGATCTCATGAGATCTGTTCTTCGCGTCGTCCCGGTCTTCCTGATCATCTCAGCAACCATCGGCTGCGGCCGCGAGGGCGACGGGGCCCGGGAAGAGGTGGACAGCACCACAGTGGCGGCGGGCGACACCTCCGCCGCGGCCGCGCCCGCACCCGCGCGGCTGGACTTGGTCGGCGACCAGCTCGATCCGAACGGGTTCATGATCAATCCGCGCTGGGCCATGCAGGACGGCTCCGGCGCGCTGCCGAACGTCGAGACCGAGTGCGGCGGGTTCACGAAGACCGATCCGGCGGATCCCCACTTCATGAACGGATGCACCACCCACCGCAAGGGCATCGGCTTCGTCCGGCGGGCATCGTTCAACGTCCCCGTTCCCGGCGGGAACGCGACCGTCTGCAAGGCGGACCCCGACCACGTGAACTGGCGCGTGGGCGAGCGCGGGCTGGCGGGGTCGGCCACCGTCGGGGTCGGAAGCATCTACGTGGACGACGTGGCGTCGGACGGGGATCTCGACCTCTTCCTCCGCACGCCGGGCAATCCCGGGCGCACCAGCAGCGACCCGTTCCCCATCAACACCGCCGGCGTGGCGGTGACCACCGGGGGAACGGCCGGGCTGGAGGTGGAGATCCTGCTGCGCGAGGTGGCGGACAAGTTCGAGACGGACTTCTGGTCCGACCTCATGCGCGCGGTGGGGCTCGCAGGCGGGGGAAAGAACCTGGCCGCCGCCCGGGAGCTGATGAACGGGCGCACCGCGGTGGTGACCGGGGTCTTCGGGGTCGACGGGGTGCACGGCGCGCACTCGGAGATCCACCCCGTATTCGCCATGGCCGTCCGCAGTGTTCCCGAGCGCATGCACGACACCTGGTCGGTGTTCGCGCGGGCGAGGGGGTCCGAGGGGATGTGCTCCGACACGCTGCAGCGGCTGACGCTTCCGGCCAACCGCCTGCTCCTGTGGGTCCCGTGGAGGCAGGGCGCCACGAGCGCCAGGCTGCGGTTCGTGCAGCACCGGCAGGTCGTGTGGCGTGACAGCATCGGCGGGCCGCCGATCGCGGTGCCCATCACCTTCGGCAGTGGCGTGCGGGCGTTCGCGGAGGGAGAGCTGAAGATCGACTGGTTCGGCCCGGTGGTGGACGACCGGCGCCGCGACGACCGCTCGCTCCGCTGGAAGCGCAAGCGCGTGGGCGACGAGCAGGTGGTGGAGGCGGCGCGGGAGCGGACGCGAACGTAAGTCCGCGCTTCGCGGGGGTATCCGCCGAACGCCGCGACAGGCTAGATTGGCGCACCTCGACGAAGGGTGCGCCAATCCTTTTTCCGAACACCGGGAACGTGATCAACGCCATCTTCCACGCCCATTCCGGGCTGCGCTTCGCGATTCTCCTGGCCGGCGTGGTGGCGCTGGTGATCCTAGCGCTCGGCGCGTCCGGCGACCGGCCGTACGAGCGGCAGTCGCGCGGCGCGCTGGCCATCTTCACCGGCCTGCTGGACCTGCAGATCCTGCTGGGGATCGCGATGGTGGTGCTGGGGTGCTTCTACGGCGCGCTGATGGGGCACCTGATGATGATGCTGCTGGCCGCCGTCGCGGTGCACGGGACCAGCGTCTACGCGCGCAAGCAGACGAACGGGAGGCGCGCGCACACCATCGCGCTCGTCGGCCTGCTGCTGGGGCTGGGGCTGATCGCGGGCGGCATCGCGGCCATCGGACGGTCGCCCATCTCCAGCAGCCATCAGCCGACCTGCCCGGCGGCCACGAAGTAACCCGATCGCATCTCACGTATCATGAGCGAACCGACTTCGACCCTGCCCCGCGACGATTCGGCCGACCTGCGCGCGCCGGTGGAGGGGCACGACGGCATCTTCGTGATCCGCGGCGGCGGCAACGTGCGCGGGTGGAACGGCATCCGCTACCGCACGGGGATGAGCGCGAAGAACGTCGGCTCCAGGCAGCTGTCGATGAACGTCGCCACCATCCCGCCCGGCGGCGTGGCGTACGCGCACATCCACGTGGACTTCGAGGTGATGCTGTTCATCCTCGAGGGCCGCGTGCGCCACGAGTACGGCGACGGATTGAAACAGGTGGTGGAGAACGAGGCGGGCGACTTCATCTTCATCGCCCCCGGCGTGCCGCACGAGGTGTTCAACATCAGCGACACCGAGCCCGTGGTGGCCGTAGTCGCGCGCTCCGACGCCAGCGAGTGGGAGCACATCGTCCCGTACGACCGCTCGACGGGGAGTACGGGTTCCGCGGAGGGGTGAGGCTTTCTTACATCGGCGCTTGCTGCTACGGCCGATGTCGCGGAGTATGCGAGTGAACTCGCGGCTACGACGACACGCAGTCCGCCTTCGCGGACTTCCCGGGGCGACGCTCCACGCTCCTGACCCCAACGTACTCGCGCACTTCCGCACTCACGCACGCGAAGGTCGATGCTGAAATACGAAACCGTCATCCCCCCGCACGTTTCCGATGGCGCGCCGCTCGTCGTGCTGATGCACGGCCGCGGCGCGGACCGTTTCGACCTCGTGGGGCTGGCGCCTGCGCTGGCGCCGGACGCGGTCGTCGTCACCCCCGAGGCGCCGTGGCCGGGGATGCCGTGGGGATACGGCCCCGGCTGGGCGTGGTACCAGTTCCTGGGCCGCAACGTCCCCGAACCGGAGAGCTTCGAGCGCTCGCAGGCCGACCTCGCCGCGTTCCTGACCGAGCTGCCGTCGCGGCTCCCCGTGCGCACGGGGCCGCTGGTGCTGGGCGGGTTCAGCCAGGGCGGGGTGATGTCGATGGCGTACGCGCTCCGCAACCCCGGCACGGTGCCGCTGGTGATGAACTTCAGCGGCTTCCTGGCCCGGCACCCGTCCATCCGCGTGGCACCCGACACCGTCGCGGGGACGCGCTTCTTCTGGGGCCACGGCACGATGGACCCGGCGATCCCGTTCGAGCTGGCCATCGAGGGCCGCGCGCAGCTGGGCGACGCGGGCGCCGACCTCACCGCGCGCGACTACCGCATCGGCCACGGCATCTCGCCCGACGAGGCACGGGACGCGCGCGAATGGCTGGCCGACGCCGTCGCCGCGCTGGGGTAACGCGCCGATCAGAGTTGCCGATTCACAGGATACCGCCAGGTGTCATCCTGAGGGCGCGATGCACCGTAACTCGCGTCCGGACATGATCCTGTCGCGCCCGAAGGATCTAGAATCGGCGTGAGCGAGGCCGGCGCGAACGGGCGAGATTCGCCCCGCCCGGGCAAGATCCTTCGGCAGCCGCAATAGTTCGGCGCGCGACGAGAGTACATCCGACGGCTGCCTCAGGATGACACCGGGGGGTGTTCTCGATCTCCGATTGGCCTTTCTTCTCGTTCCCATGATCATCGACACCTCGGCCATCACCCCGCGGCAGCGGTACGAACTGCTGACGTCGCTGGTCGTCCCGCGCCCCGTGGCGTGGGTGTCGACGCGGTCGGCGGCGGGGCACCCGAACCTGGCGCCGTTCAGCTACTTCGCGGCGGTGTCGCCGACTCCGTTCCTCGTCTCCGTCTCCATCGGCCACCGCCGCGGCGAGCCGAAGGACTCGCTGCGCAACATCCTCGACACCGGCTGCTTCTGCGTGAACGCGGCCACCGCGGGGCAGCTGGCGGAGATGAACCACAGCTCGGGCGAGTATCCGCCGGAGATCGACGAGTTCGCGCACGCGGGCGTGCCGATGGCGTGGGGCGAATCCGTCGACGCGCCGTACGTGGCCAACGCGCCGGCGGTGCTGGAGTGCCGCCTGTTCAAGCACGTCGATCTCGAGGGCGCCGCCAACACGCTGGTGATCGGCGAGGTGCTCCGCGTCCACCTCGCCGACGGCCTGCCGATGCAGGACGGCACGATGTTCGTCGACACCCGCGCGCTGTCCCCCGTCGCCCGCCTCTGGGGCGACTTCTACGCGCTGGTCGGCGAGACCCCGTCGCTCGCCCGTCCCCCCGCCGACGCGCCGCCGCTGCAGCCAGAGCTGAACGAGTGACTGGGGAGCATCCTGCGACTTCACGAAAACGGGGACGGGACACCGGTGGTGTCCCGTCCCCGTCTCGTCCGGCCCCGGGCCTTCCTCAACGCACCGGCACGGCGATGTCCTCTTCCGGGCCGCCGGAGTCTTCGGCGATCTTCAGTCGGTCTGCCGCGGCGGTGCGCAGCTCGGTGATGAGCTGCTCTTCCGTGTACACCCGGAGTGCCTCGAGCTTCTCGTGCGTGGGTGGCAGGGGGATGAACAGGTCGTCGGAAGCGTGCAGCCAGAGCGAAGCAACGTATAGCGCGGGGATCCGCAGCGAACGGAACTCGTACGCCGCGCCAGCCACCTGCGGCGCCTGCTCTGCCAGCGACAGCGCGTCCACGGTGGCCTTCACGAACGGACCCTCGTTGAAGTGTGTGAGCTCCACCCGGCCGGAAGCGCCCGGCGCGGTGACCTCGGCTGCGGCGATGACGCGCTCACCGTCGAGGAGGAGGTATCGCCAGGCCACCAGCCGGGCCGCCGCGGTCAGCCTACCGGCGGCGAGATCGGAGAGCCCCACGTGGTAGACCGGGTGCGGGATCGCGACGTCGAGCTCGGTCAGCCGGGCGCGGCGCAGCGCGGGCGTGGCCGGCGCCGGGTCCCTGAGCAGCCTCGCCAGTGCCTGCTCCACGGCAGACACTCCTTGTTCGGGCGGCGGGCTGGCAGTGTTAAGAGGCATGGCTCCTCACCCTTTCAGGGTTGGGTGAGATAGGTGTGCGTCCAGCTCCCGCTCCCCTGGTACGCGGAGCTGAACCCCGGGTAGGTGTACGACGAATCGCCGTACCACGGGTCGCCGATGTTCAGCCAATCGGCGGTCGTGGAGCAGTATCCGCGGATTGCACAGAAGTGCCCGCCTCCGCCGCTCCACCCGATCCGGCAGCACACCACACGTCCCGTGTCGATCTGTCCTTGGATGCTGGCATAGGTGATGGTCCCGTTCTGCCACGACGCGAGGTTGCCGGTGCGGGTCAAGGGGTCGCTCAACGTCCACGGCACGTTGCAAGCCGCCGAGTTCCCGGCCGGGCAGCAGTCGTTCCGGACCAGTTCCGCGTTCACCAGCGCGCACTGGGTCCACGTGCTCGCTGCATTGTAGAAATGGGAGACGCTGACCGTGGTGGCCGACCAGCACCACTGCGTCTGCTCCTGATGCTGCATGGTGAAGGCCAAGCTCCTGCACCGGATCAGGTGGAGCAGCCGCCTGAGCCAGTACCAGAGCGGGTAGATGACCTCGAGATACCACGGCAGGCGCTGAACTCGCAGTCTGCGCCGGGTCTGGGTCGCGATGAGCGGCAGCGGCATGGGTGCCTCGCTCGCGGTGTATGGCGGGGAGGGACGGCTGGGCAGCAGACAGGCACGCCCGCATGAATGCACGAGGGAAGCCGCATCGTCAAGATCAGCCGTTCGTTCCCGCTCGGCATGCGCCCTTAGAAAGAAATAGGGTGCGCGACGGGCTGCCATACGTGTAGGCCGTCGACAGCATGGCCGCGCGGCGGTGGAGCGCATGGACGGCGTGCGGGCCATCTTTGGCCCGAACGTCGTTTCCATTCCGCATCTTCCGAAGATGTAAAGGTTTGGCGAAGATCGGCTCAAACTCTGTCGGCGGCACCGGACCTGCCTCACCTTCATCGCCCGAGCGGCGAACCGCTGCGCAGGACGTCCCTACAGCCGACGACGGATGACACCGAATCCGAAGAAAGAGCCGGTGCATTCAGCAAGCAGCGGTGCTGTCTCATCGGCCACAGATCCTTCAGCCTGCAAGGTTTTGGGAAGACACTGGTTACGGTCTGGCCGGGCTTCAGGATGACGTCCAGGCGGTCATCGCACGAATACACCGACTGAATTCACGGATTTGGCATGACGCAGCAGATCGACATCACCCGCGGCCGCGCGACGGCGGCGCGGACGCAGGAATCGGCGGAGGGCGTGCGCATGCCGGGCGCGGAGGAGCCGTACTACGTGCCCGCCGGGCGCGAGATCGAGGTGTTCGCCGCCTGCCACGGGCGCGGGCTGCCGGTGATGCTGAAGGGGCCCACGGGGTGCGGAAAGACGCGCTTCGTGGAGCACATGGCGTGGCGGCTGAAGCGCCCGCTGGTGACCATCGCCTGCCACGACGACCTGTCGGCGAGCGACCTCACCGGGCGCTACCTGATCCGCGGCGGCGAGACGGTGTGGGCCGACGGGCCGCTGACCACGGCGGTGCGGCTGGGCGCCATCTGCTACCTGGACGAAGTCGTGGAGGCGCGGCAGGACACCGTCGTCGTCATCCACCCCCTCACCGACGACCGTCGGCTGCTGCCCATCGACAAGACGGGCGAGCTGATCGAGGCGGCGCCGGGCTTCCAGCTCGTCATCTCCTACAACCCCGGCTACCAGCACGCGCTCAAGGACCTGAAGCCCAGCACCCGCCAGCGCTTCGTCTCGCTCGAGTTCGACTTTCCCCCGCCTGCCGCGGAAACCACGATCGTCGCGCACGAGAGCGGGGTGGACGAGGCGACGGCGGCGCGGCTCGTCCGCCTGGCCGCGCGCGTGCGCAACCTGCGCGACCAGGGGCTGGCCGAGGCGCCCAGCACGCGGCTGCTCGTCTCCACCGCGCGGCTGATCGCGGGCGGCATCCCCGCCGACGAGGCGTGCCGGGCGGGACTGGTGGCGCCGCTCACCGACGACCCCGACCTGCTCGCGGCCATCTCCGACCTCATCGCCGCAACGCTTTGAGGGAGATGGGGATGGGTCTCCTCGCCCGCCTCCGCGGCGCCCGGCGCGCGCCGGAGCCCGACGCCCCGCCGCCCGTGGCGCTGGAGGACGTGCGCCGGCGGCTGGAGCTGCTCCTGGCCGCCCTCTACGATCGCCCCATCACCGTCGCCGCGGCGGAGGCGCCGCGCGCGCCGGGGCGCCTGCGCCGCCTCTTCCTCCGCACCCCCGCGCATCTCCAACCCACCGAGCCGCTCCCCGCCAGCGACGGCGAGCGCGTCTTCCTCCCCCCGCGCCTCCCGTCGGGCGAGGGAGACGCGGTCGCGCGCTACCGGCTGATGGCGGTGGAGCAGGCGGAGCGGCTGGCGCGCGGGACGGCGGCGGCGCTTTCGGGAGATGAGCCGCCGCTCGTCCGCGACCTCTATCTCCTCGCGGAGGGCGCGGCGGTGGAGGATGCGATCGCGCGGACGGCGCCGGGACTCGCACCCGCGCAGGCGGCGGAGCGCGCGGCCGCCCTCGCGCGACGCCCGGAGATGGACGTGCTCACGCCCGCCGAGCGCGAGGTGGAGCAGCTGGTCCGCGGCGTCCTCGCCGGCGAGGCGGCCGATCTCCCCGCCGCCGCCGAGCCCGCGGACTCGCTCGCCTGGGCGCGCGCGACGGCGGCGCGGCTGGCCTCCGCCGGCGCGCGCTACCGCGGCGTACCGCCCGTCGCCGCGTGGGGGACGGTGGTCGCGGCGCCCTCCGCGTCGTCGTCGGCGCGTCGGCCTCGCCTCAACCAGGACATCCACCGCTCCCGCACCACGCGCACGCGTTCGGCGCGGTTCGCCCCGCCCCTGCGGTACGCCGCGTCGCCCGGCGACGACCGGTCGGAGACGTCGATCAATGCCGCGGACGCCGCCAGCCCGACGAACATCGCCGATCCACGCGGCGGCTCCGTCACTTCCGGCGGGGGCGATGCGGACGCGGAGAGAGAGCCGCCGGACATGACGGGCACGTCATCTCCCGAAGCCGCCGGGAGGACGGCGGCGCCCGCGTCACCGCTCGAAATCCCCCCTCCCGCCGCGATCCCCTACCCCGAGTGGGACGCGGACGCAGGCGGCTACCGGCGCCCGGGCGCGTTCGTCCGCGTGGCCGGCACGGTGCCGGGCGACGGCGAGTGGTCGGCGCAGGTGCTGCGGACGCACGCCGCAACGGTGCGCCGCCTGCGCGAGCAGTTCGAGCGGCTGCGCGCGCGCAGGCTCCGCCTCACCGCCCAGCGCGACGGCGACGAGCTGGACCTGGCCGCCTGCGTCCGCGCGCTCGTCGACCTCCGCACCGGGCACACGGTGAGCGACCGCCTGTACGCCGCCGTCCGTCCCGCGCGCCGCGAGCTCTCCATCCTCCTGCTGGTGGACATCAGCGGCAGCACGTCGGAGTGGGTGAACGGCATCCCCATCATCGACATCGAGAAGCGGGCGCTGCTGCTGGCCAGCGAGGCGTTCGACGCGCTGGGCGACCGCTACGCCGTGCTCACCTTCTCCGGCAAGGGCGCGGCGAACGTCAGGATGCGCGTGGTGAAGGGCTTCGGCGAGCGTAACGGAGACGAGGTGCGCGCGCGGGTGGCCGGGCTGCGGCCGGAGGGATACACGCGGATGGGCGCCGCCATCCGCCACGCCGCGGACGTGCTGGCGCGGCAGGGCGCGCGCCACCGGCTGCTGCTGATCCTGTCCGACGGCAAGCCCAACGACGACGACCACTACCAGGGCTCCTTCGCCGTCGAGGACACGCGCCAAGCCGTGGCCGAGGCGCGCGCGCTGGGCGTCTTCCCCTTCTGCCTGACGGTGGACCAGAAGGCGGCGGCCTACCTCCCGCGCATCTTCGGCCCCGCGGGCCACGTGATCCTCCACCACCCCGAGCACCTGCCGCTGGCGCTGCTCAAGGTCGTGCGGGGATTGCTGCGGGGGTGATGGACGAATCGTCGGGTCTGCGTTCGGACGGGCGGCTGATGCTCGTTGCGAATCTAAGCCGGTAATAGCCCGACGTAGCGGAGGAGGGCCGGATTCGCGCCGCGGAGCTTGGCGAGGTAGCCATCCACCCGCGCGCGGAGCTTCTTCCACTCGCCGCTGCAGTGGTGCAGGCGGAGGACATCGTGGCGAAGCTTCTTCCAGAGCTTCTCGATCGGGTTCGTCCACGGCGCGTAGGTCGGCGTGTAGAGCAGCTCAATACGTTCCTCGCCAGCGACGCGCAGGATTTCCGGGTGGTAGTGCAGCGGCCAGTTGTCCCAGACGATCACCAGGCGGAGTTCGTCGCCGTAATGGCGGCGGATGCGGCGCAGGAACGCGCGCAGCGCCTTGATGCCGATCATGGAGCCGGTCTGGAAGAGCACGCGGCCGTCCTGCACGTCGAGCGTCGCGACGATCCGGCGGCGCGTGTTCGACCCCGCCGTATGCACAGCGGTGGGCTGTGCCCCGCCTCCACCTCCTTCGCAATGCCAGGTGCGCCCGGCGTGTGGCAGCCGGTAGAAGCTCGCCTCGTCGGCGAAGAGGACGCGCAACCGCTCGGGATCATCCAGCGCTGCCGCACGGATCGCGCGGATCGCCGCGACCTTGCTCTCGTACTGAGGATCGGGGCTGATCAGGTGGATGCGGCCGCACTTCCAGGAGATCCGCCACCGGCGCAGGCGGCGAATCACACCGCTGATGGTTTGCAGTCCCGACAGCTCGGGGCAGTGCTCGCGAGCCAGGGCCAGCGTCCAGCAGTCCGGACCGTCGTCACCGACCGGCTGGCTCAGGCGATCGGCCACCGCCTCGCGAGCCGGATCCGCTGGGGGAAAAAGGCCCGCGACATGCGGGCGCGGCTTCAGGCGCCCGGTGCCTATGAAGTCGTTGAGCCACTGGTAGACCGAGTCCGGATCGCGGGGCTTCAGCAGCCCGTGGCGTGCGACGTGGTGCGCGCTCATCCCGGAGCCGATCTTCAGGAGCGCGGCGGCACGCTCGCGCAGGTACGGCCGCTTGTCGTGGTCCCGAATCGTCACGAGGTAATCGTGCTGCTCCGGCGTTAGTTCCAGGCGTGCGGCGCTTGGCCATCGGGCGATCCTCCGCTGAGGTGAGTCGTCCCTCCGGAAGCACCAATAAGCCGTTGCCGACTTAGATTCGCAACGAGCATAAGCCGCGGCTCGAACATTGGGAAGCCTCGCAAACCGCGCGAGGCTGTTCGGCTCGTGATCAATCTTGGCTCGCTTACGTCGATGCTGAACGTCGAAGCGGCCGGAGCGCGATGACGCCCCGGCCGCTTCGTCGTCCACCGCCGCCATCACGCGCCGCCCAGCGGGTTAACCGGCAAGGTGCCGGCGGGCGCGAGCGCGACGTCCGCGCCATCCTCCTTCCAGCCATCCTGGACCGGGATCTTCTGGATGTACTCGACGGAGTCGACGATGCTGTTCACCAGGTCCGCCTTGCCTGCCATGGATGCCTCCAGTCCCGCCGGTGCCGCCCGCCGCGGAAGGGTCCGCCCGGGGCGCGGCGCGCGCTGCGGGATGCCACGCGCTCCTGCCCAGACGACGCGCATCCCGCCGCGCGGATGACGGCGGCGGGACGAACGGGCGGATGCGCGGGACGGATCGGCGGGACGGGCGGGACGACGGCGGATCGCGGCGGCGCGGCGATGCCCGTCGCGCGGTGATGTGCATCACCGTCCGCGATCACCGCGTCGCGTGGGCGGCTGCCCGTCGCGGTGCCGGGTGGGCCGCGGCGGCGGGGCGCCGCGCGCGGATCTGCGCGCGCAGGCGCTCGACGGCCGGGCGGTAGATCAGGTCGCCGACCGCGCCGACGTTGCCGAAGGAGTTGAGCCAGATCTCCGCCTCGCTCGGGCGCCCCTGCGCCGCGAGAAGCTGGGCCAGCAGCAGCCGCTCGGGCGCCGCGTCGGCCAGCGGCGCAAAGGCCGAGATCCACCACGGCGCGCGCTCCAGCGCCTCCTGCAGCCGCCGGATGGCCGTGGCCGTGTCGCCCGCGAGCAGCGCCTGGCGCGCGCGCAGCGTGGCCCGCAGCGCTCCCGGCTCGGGGTTCCACGCGCCAGCCGCGGGTTCCGCGGCGTCGAGCCGCTGCAGGAGAAAGGCGACCTCCGCCGAGTCGCCCTGCAGCAGCGCCAGGTGCACCACCGCGCGGAACGGGTCGCGCGTGCGCGCGTTGAGCACGCCGAAGTCCGGCCCCTCCTCCTCCACGAACGTCCGGGCATAGCGAAGCATCTCGTCGCCCTCGGGCGAGGGGTACCCCGCCAGGCGCGCGTGCACCAGCCACTTGTCGAACGGCGCGGGGGGAAGCGTCCGCCAGATCTGCAGCGCCCGCGGCCACTTCCCCTGCGCGGTCAGCGCCGCGATGCGGAAGCTGGCGCCCCAGCGGCGGTCGTCCACCTCGCTGCGCCGCATCAGCAGCGTGCCGAGCGTGTCCACCATGCGCGGATCGAAGCTGAAGATCCGGGCCACGTTCGACACCGTGCTGCGTCCCGTGGTGTCGAGCGCCGCCAGCATGGACGCCCGCTCGTCGTCATCCCCGAAGCGCAGCGCCACGCCGAGCTGGTACTGCGGCGCCTCGGGGCTGCGCACGCGCGGAGCATAGCGCTCGGCACGCTCGCGGTCGCCCAGACGGATGGCGATCTCGGAGAGGTGCTCGTACACGGGTGAGTAGGTGGAGTCCATCCGCACCACCTGCTCGAAGGCGCTCAGCGCGTCCTCGGGCCGCCCGCCCAGCATCCCCTCGAAGTGGAACACCGCCTCGCCCTTGCCGAACCACCCGTCCAGCATCGACGGGTCGTTCACGGTGATGCGGGTGAAGCGCTGCACCGCCTCGCTTCCGTGGCGCACGATCAGCAGCCGCTGCGCCTCGAGCAGCTGCACGTCGATGGAGCGGGCCTGATCGCGGTGCGCCAGTCCCGAGTCCACCGCCTGCAGCGCCTCCTTGAACTTCCACTCCGGCGACCACGTCAGCACCACACTCAGCCGGTGGGAGGCCAGCAGGCAGAGCGGGTCGGCCTTCACGGCGGCGCGGAACTCCTGCGCGGCCGCCGCGGGATCGCCCGCGCGGAAGCTGCTGGTGCCCAGCATGAAGTGGCTGAGCGCGGCCGCCGAGTCGCTGGCGGTGAGCAGGTACGCGGCCGGGCCCACGTCGATGTGCTCGCGCTGGGCCACCGCGCGCGCCAGGCGCAGCCCGATGCGCTGCACGGCCCCGCCCGGCGGCTCGCCCGGCGCCGAGCTCTCGCGCGCCACCTGGGTCCACCCCTGCACCTCGCGCACGGACACGGAGATGCGCAGCGGGCTGGTGGAGATCACCTCGGGGACGGCCGCGTAGCGCGCGCCCTTGGCCCGCGCGGCGGACTTCAGCTCCTCCAGCGGCACCTCGCGCCAGCCGCGGGCCTCGGTGCGCGGCGTCGCATCGACCGTCCACAGCCCGGGGACCAGCGTGAACGCGCTGGAGAAGAGCCCCTGCAGCTCGCCCGCGTCCGCCGGCGCGTCGCGGGCGTCTCCCGCCGCCTCGAACGAGAACACCGCCACCGTCACTCCCGCCGCGGCGTCCTGCGGCCGCAGCCTGACCCACACGGCCGCGGCGGTCGCGGCGAGGACCGCGGCGGCCGCCAGCAGCGGCATCAGCGGGCGACGCCGCCTCCGCGTGACCGGGATGGCGTCGTCCGGCGCGATGGCATCCCCCGCTTGCGGCATTGTGGAGATGATCGCGTCTCCATCTCCAACCTCCTCCGCCGTTCCCTGCCCCGCGACCGGGTCCGCCGCCGGCGGGTCCGGCTCCGGCGCGGCGACGATCACGGGAACGGGAACGGAGATGGGCGGAGAGGGGGCGCGCGCCGGCGCTTCGGCGGGACCGGGGTCGGAGCGGAGACGCTCGGCGAGCTGCTCCACCGCCGGTGAGGGCTTGGCCCCCAGGTCCTCCCGCATCAGCCGGACGTGCTCGGCGGCCACCTTCAACCCTTCCGCGCGCTCGCCGGTCGCCTCGAGCGCCGTCATCAGCCGCAGGACGACGGGTTCCTTGTACGGGTCGTGCCTGAACAGCCGGCGCCACCACTCCGCCGCCGCCTTCCACTCGCCCTCGCCCTCGCGGCGCTCGGCCAGCGTTTCCAGCGCCTCCGCGTACGCGCGCGCGAGGCGGTCGCGCTCGCCCTCGGCCCAGCGCTCGAACTCGGGGGCGTCGTCCACGTAGAAGCCGTCCAGGAAGGGTCCAGCGTACAGCCCCACCGCCGTTTCCTCCCTCCCCGCCGCGATCGCCTCGTCGAACGCCGCCACGTCGCACGCCACCACCGCGGGATCCACCCCCAGCTCGTTCCCCGCCGCCACCAGCGCCCCCTCGCCCAGCCGCTTCCGCAGCACGTACAGCGACTCGGAGAGGAGATGGCGCGCGTTCTCGTCGTCCTTCTCGGGCCACAACAGTGCCATCAGCCGCTCGCGTCCCACCGTGGGCCCCCGCCCGACCGCGAGCAGCGCCAGCAGCGCCAGGCGGCGCCGATGGGCCGCGCGGCCGCCCACAATGCCGGACTCGTCTTCGAGGACGGCGCCCCCGAAGAGCTTGAGACGGAAGGATTTCACGTGGTTGATGTGAGTACGGATACGGGGTTGAAGCGGGCGCTCCATAATCAGTCACGCGGCCGGGAATGCCGCAAGTGGCCCGGCCGATTCCCCGCCGGGCGCGCATGGAGAGGAGGACGCAATGGACGGTACACGGGCGATCCTGGGCGCAGCGGCGCTGGCCGCTCTGGCGTTCTGCTACACCACCCACGGGCGGGGGGCGGAGGGAGGCGCCCCGGGAGCGGTGCCGGTGGGAACGGTGATGGCCTACACCGGCGAGGGCGTGCCCGACGGATGGCTCCTGTGCGACGGACGCGCGCTCCATCGCGACGACTGGCCGGAGCTCTTCCGCGCCATCGGCACCTCGCACGGCGCGGGGGTGTCGATGCTGGGGGTCAGGGAGGCCGACTTCAACCTCCCCGACTACCGCGGCCGCTTCCTCCGCGGGGTGGACGCGGGCCAGGACGGCGAGCGCTCCGGCTCCGACCCCGCCGCCGAGACGCGGTCGGCGGCGCGGGCGGGCACCGGCAACGCCGGCAACCGGGTGGGCTCCTACCAGCCCGACGCCACCGCCCTCCCCCGCGACCCCATGCAGCCCTTCCGCGCGGTCATCGACATCCCCGTCGCGCAGTGGACCTCGCTGGTCGAGGGAACCCGGAACGGAAGCCCCGCGGCGGGCGGCGCCGCCCCGCCGGCGAGCGAGCGGGCCGAGCCGGTGGCGGTGGCGGGAAGCGTCGCCAGGCGCGGCTACCTGGTGACGGGGGGCGACGCCGAGACGCGCCCCAGGAACGTGAGCGTGCGCTGGATCATTCGCGCCAGACCATAGGCCCCGGCGGTCCGCCTGGCCGGAACGCCCGCTGCCACTCGCGTGGCGGCGACCCCACAGGCGGAGATCACTGTCACATCACTCAATGGGAGGTCGGAATGCTCGTCGCGGACAAGACACTGGCAGAGCTGGGGCTGGTGGCCAACAACGGGCCCTGCGAGGTCCACAACCTCCAGGGGGGCGCGGGAACCAAGTTCCTGGTCACCGAGATGGAGGCGGCCACCGCCGACGCGAGCAAGGAGCTGCGCAGCGGGATGTACCTGCTGCTGAGCCTGGTGCTCGAGCTGTGGCGGCGCAACGAGTACGCGTTCGGCGTGCTGAAGTCCGCCATCGGCGAGGACGGGTTCAAGGACGTGGATCCGGAGCTCGCCGCGCAGATCTACCTGCACAACAAGGGTCTGCACTCGTTCGAGGACCCGGAGATCGGGGCCACGGACTGGAAGGCGCGGGCGGAGATGGCGAGCGACATCGTGCACAGCCTGCTGCTGGACGCCGAGGCGCCGCACGCCAAGGCGCTGAAGGACGCGGTCGGGAAGACGGACATCTTCGCCGTGTTCGCCAGGGAGTGCGCGAAGGTGCCCGGGCTGATGCGGCTGGTGGCCGGCGGTTCCTCGTCGCTCGCGGGCGGCGGCGGCCACTCCCACGGCCAGGGCCCGCTGACGCCCCCCGGTCCGCAGATCAAGAAGGCCGCCTGACCGGCGGTCCGTGAAGGCAGGGCTTCCCCGCGGGCGCCGCACCGGCCCGCGGGGGGCCTCTCCCCCGAAGCGCGATCACCATTCGAGGGGCAGGAGGGGATGACGCAACCCGTGCTGGTGACCCGCCGGCCCTCTCCGAGGGCATCGTCCCGGACGCAGCAGGCGATCGTCCCGGGGCCCGAGGACGAGGCCGCGCTGGCCGCCCTGGGCGTGCGCGTGGAGATGAGGACGCCGCACGGCGCGCTCGCGTCACTCGACCGCGGCGGCGACGGTGCCTGGCGCGCGCTGGAGGCGCGAGGCTTTCGCGTGAAGCCGCTCCCCGGCGCGGACGTGGTACAACTGGGCGATCATCGGATCGATGCCGAGGAGGGTGGGATGGAGGGCGTCCCGCCGGAGCTCCGCATCCCCACGGCGCTCGCGGACTCCTGGCCGCACCACCTGGTGCTGCTCGCCGCGCCGCCGTGCGCGGAGTGGGTGAGGCGGATCGAGGCGCTGGGGGTGGAGGTGGCCGAGCCGGTCGGACGGTGCGGCCTGTTCGTCCACGCCGCGCCGGCCGACGCCGCGCGGCTGCGGGGGCTGGACTTCGTGCGCTGGACGCGGCCGTTCGAGCCCGCCTGGCGCGTGGGCGGCGAGCTGCGGGAAAGGACGGGGCGCGTCCGCTATCTCCAGGTGACGGTGTATCCCGCCGACCGCGCCGGCGAGGTGGCGGCCGCCATCGGCCGGGCCGGCGGCACCGTGGCGCTGCGCTGGGGACGCGGGTCCACGCACCGCGACGGCTTCGCCTGCATGGTGGCCGAGCTCGACGCGGACCGCGTCCCGCTGGTCGCGCGGCTGCCATGGGTGCGCTCCGTCCGCCATCGCCCCGCCGTGCTGCACGCGGAGGACGACCGCGCGGCGGAGGCTCTCGTGCCGCTGCTGGACGGCGACGGGATGTCGGCCGCGGCGATCGTGCGCGGCTACGCCCACGTCCCCGACACCCCGGGGCCCACCGGGCACGGCGTGGTGGTGGGGATCTGCGACACCGGCGTGGACACCAACAACACCTTCACCCTGCGCCCCGGCCTGCGCGGGCGGATGGCCTTCTTCTGCGACGTGAGCAGCGGCCGCGCGCCCGAGGACCCCAGCGGCCACGGGACGCGGGTGGCCGAGATCGCAGTGGGGCGGGGCCGCTCCGGCATCAACCCGGCCTGGCCGCCGCTCGACCCGGGGATTGCGCCGGGAGCGCGCTTCGGCTGCATCAACGCCGTGGGGATGCCGGGCACCGCCGCGCTGACGCCGCTGGCCACGTACACGCGGCTGATGGTGCTCAACGGCGCGCAGGTGATGAACAACAGCTGGGGGATGGGGCCCGCGAAGGGCTACACCGGCAACGCCGCCGCCGTCGACCGGCTGGTGCGCGATCCCCACGCCGACGGTCTCGCGAACCCGGCGCTCGGATCGCTGGTGATGGTCTTCTCCGCGGGCGACGACGGGTCCGGCGCCGTCACCGAGCCGAAGGAGGCCAAGAACGCCATCGTCGTCGGTCGCGCCGGGGGTGCGCGCGCCGGCCGCGCCGCGGAGGACGGGCGCATCGTCCCCACCGTCGTGGCGCCCGCCTCCTCGCCCTCGACCGAGCGCACGGGGACGTCGCTGGCGGCGGCGCACGTGTCCGGGCTGGTGGCGCTGCTGATCGAGTGGTGGGGGAACCGCTTCTTCGGGCGCAGGCCCAGCCCCGCGATGGTGAAGGCGCTGCTGGTGAACGGCGCCGACGACCTGGCGTCCGAGGGGGTGCGGCACGTCCCCAGCGGCGACCAGGGGTGGGGGCGCGCGTCGCTGGCGGGGATGGTGTCGCGCGAGCCCAGGTTCCTGCGCGACCAGGCGCTTCCCTTCACCGCCCCGCTGCAGGAGCACGCCTTCCGGGTGCGCGCGGGCGACGCCGACCGGCCGCTGCGGATCACGCTCGCCTGGACGGACGCGCCGGGCGCCGACGGGGCCGTTCCCGCGCTGGCCAACGACCTGGACCTGGAGGTCACCGAGGTCGCCACCGGCCGCGTCTTCAAGGGCAACGCCTTCCGCGACGGCTTCTCGGTTGCGAATACCGGCGACTTCGACCATCTCAACAACGTGGAGTGCGTGTACGTCGAGCGTCCGTGGGCCGGCCCGTACGAGGTGCGGGTGATCGCCGCCGTGCTGGCGGTGGACGCGCGGCCGCCGTTCCGCTGGCCGGCCTGGCAGGACTACGCGCTGGTGATCGACAACGCGGTGCCTGCCTGAAGTAGTCTGCGGGAGAAGGGAGGCGAGCGATGGAAGGAATGCTGGACATGTCGCTCCGCGACCGGGTGCGGGCGATCCTGCTGGGGAAGCTGGGCACCGACGGCGCCGAAGCCGCGCCGCTGGGTGACGTTGTGGCCGACGCCCGGAAACGGCAGGAAATCGCCGAGGCTATCCGGATGGAGTTCCCCTACCTGCGGCCGCCCTGGCACGACGGAGATCTCAGCTCGGCGAGCACACTGGACAGCATCGCGCGCGAGATCGGCCGCCGGCGCACGCTGGCGTCGAGCCCCCGCCAGCGGCGCTGATCCCCGAATCGCCTGAACAGAAGGCTCACGCAGAGGGCGCAGAGGTCGCAGAGGAACTGAATGCAATCCTCTGCGGCCTCTGCGGCCTCTGCGCCCTCTGCGCCCTCTGCGTGAGATTCC
>DASUYB010000177.1 GCA_036377595.1 Longimicrobium sp.
GATCTCGTCCTGCGTCAGGTGCGGTTGGACCTTCAGCCGGGCTCCCATCGCGTCCTCCGTTTTTCGAGGAAATAAACGACGTGAACTCGGATACGTATGATACATCCTACGGCAACACTTCACCAGGATTTAGTATGAGGCGGCGATGACGATCCAGACGACGATCCGCGCCGGCGAAGGCACCGGCATCGACCCGCACGGCGGCACCCCGCAGGGCGGCGGCTGAGCCCCGCGGCGACCGTCCCACGGAGGAGACGATGAGCACCACCACGACGGTTCACGCCGGCACGGGTCTCCGCATCGACTCGAACGGCTGACGGCACCGGCGCGGCGCCCGCAAACGTCAGTAGCCGCGGGCGCCGCGCGTTATGGAAGGAGCGGCGATACGGCGTGCGCGCTGTCCCTCACCCACCGCCGGCCGGGAGGGGCGTGGATGGAGGCTGAAACGTGAGCGCGATGGAAGGCTGAAGATTCCGGTGCCGCGCCGGGCAGGATCGTGTCCGGCGCGCTGCGGAAGGCGTCCGCGGCGGACCAGCGCCGCCGCGGCGGCGTCGCCCGGCAAGGGGCGACACCCTTGAGCCGCACGACCCGGGCGGGCGAGCTCCGGCGCTAGACAGCGGCCGGACGCCACGATCCCGGCGGCTCGGCCCCGGCCCGCGGGGAATCAGACGGTGTGGCGCGGCGTCAGGGCACGCCGCGCGAACGGTCCGGTCGGGCGCCCATCGTGCGTGGAGCTGAAGGCGTCCGCCCGGGCCTCTCCGAACCACGGCCCCGCCATGCCGCTGTCGGGCATGGCGGGGCCGATCGTCTCCTCCCCAGATCTCCTGAAAGATTCGCTCACGCAGAGCAGCAGAGGCAGCAGAGATGAGTTCTCCGCTGCCTCTGCTACTCTGCGTGAGCCCTGTTTTTCAAAATTTTGATCTACGACGATTCGCCGCCGTCGCGTAGCGCGACCAGCCACTGCGGCGGGCGCGACGAGAAGTGGCGGTGCGTGCGCCACAGGTCGTCGAGCACGGTGCGCGTGGCCTCGTCGCGACCCTCCTCGGGGATGCCGTCCAGCAGCACCGCCAGCGCCGCGCGCGCCGCGTCCTCGCCGAAGCCGAGCTGCTCCGCCGAGTGCGCCACGAACCACACGTTCAGCTTGCGCAGCGTGGCGCTGTACGGGCGGCGGCCCTCCAGGAAGTGCTTCAGCCCCATCGGGCTCATCCCCACCGCGCGCGCGACGGCACGCAGCGAGGTGGCCTCGGTGGCCAGCCGCGCCGCCTGGCGGATGGCCTCGACGGGCGTGCGGCGGTCAGGCGGAGGCACGCGCCTCCCCCCGTCCACTCCGGCGGCATCGCCGTAAAAACTGTTTAAGTCTGGTCGGATTACACTGGGTAGGTTACCGCGCCCAATCGTATGCCACAAGAGGGGCGGACTTGGCTTCGCGCATGGAACACATGGTTAACGGATGCGACGACCGTGCACAGCAGACATCCGGAATTGATCGTCGTCTCCCGGGTCGTGCCCCGGCGCGGACCCAGCGGTGTATCAGGCGCCGCGGATCCGGCACCGGCGGCGAGACTGCTCCGCATCTCCATCTCCGCCCGCCGTTTGCCGCGACGCGCCGGACGGCCTAGATTCCGCGCCTCTCCCGAACGACCCGAGAACAGGAACGCACGCTGTGGATAGATCGGCACTTACGCACACCGACACCTTCGTCCGCCGGCACGTGGGCCCCGACGCGGCCGAGGTGGCGCAGATGCTCGAATCGCTGGGCTACGGCTCGCTCGACGAATTGATCGACGCCACCGTCCCCGCGTCGATCCGGCTGGGCCGCGCGCTGGAGCTGGGGCCCGAGCGCAGCGAGTACGAGCTGCTGAACGAGCTGCGCAAGCTGGCGCAGCGCAACAAGGTCTTCCGCTCGTTCATCGGGATGGGGTACAACGACACCATCGTCCCCCCCGTGGTCCAGCGCAACGTGCTCGAGAACCCCGGCTGGTACACGCAGTACACGCCCTACCAGGCCGAGATCGCGCAGGGCCGCCTGGAGGCGCTGCTGAACTACCAGACGATGGTGATCGACCTCACCGGCCTCCCCATCGCCAACGCCAGCCTGCTCGACGAGGGGACGGCCGCGGCCGAGGCCATGGCGCTGGCCTACCACGCCGCCGGTTCGGACGCGCGCAACACCTTCTTCGTCTCGAAGGACTGCCATCCCCAGACGATCGACGTCGTCCGCACCCGCGCGAAGGCCCGCGGCATGGACGTCCTCGTCGGCGACCACGCGGACTTCGACTTCTCGGTCCCCGTCTTCGGCGTGCTGCTGCAGTATCCGGCCACCGACGGCGCCGTCGTGGACTACTCGGACTTCGCCCGGCGCGCGAAGGAGGCGGGCGCGGTGGTCACCGTGGCCGCGGACCTGCTGGCGCTGACGCTGCTCGTGCCGCCGGGCGAGTGGGGCGCCGACATCGCCGTGGGGAACACGCAACGCTTCGGCGTCCCCCTGGGCTACGGCGGGCCGCACGCGGCGTACTTCGCCTGCCGCGACGAGTACAAGCGCCAGATCCCCGGCCGCATCATCGGCATCTCCACCGACGCGCAGGGGAACCCGGCGCTGCGCATGGCGCTGCAGACGCGCGAGCAGCACATCCGCCGCGAAAAGGCCACCAGCAACATCTGCACGGCGCAGGTGCTGCTGGCGGTGATGGCGGGGATGTACGCCGTGTACCACGGCCCGCACGGGCTGCGCGAGATCGCCCGGCGCGTGCACCTGTTCGCCCGCATCTTGGCCGAGGGCGCCACGCGGCTCGGCTACCGCGTGGAGCACGAGGCGTTCTTCGACACCGTGCGGATCGACGTGGGAACCCGGCTCGTCTCCGTGATGGCGGCGGCGCGCGAGCGTGGCTACAACCTGCGCGCGGTGGACGAGAAGAGCGTGTGCGTGGCGCTGGACGAGAC
>DASUYB010000178.1 GCA_036377595.1 Longimicrobium sp.
GAGATGGTGATGCCGGGCGACAACGTGCAGATGACGGTGGAGCTGATCACGCCCATCGCCATGGAGAAGGAGCTGCGCTTCGCCATCCGCGAGGGCGGCCGCACCGTGGGCGCCGGCGTCGTCACCGAGATCATCGACTGACCGCGGTTTCGTAACGAAGGTGCGGCGGGGGGACCGCTCCCCGCCGCCTGCCGTCTGAGAACGGTACAGATACAGGAGCTGGAGCCATGCGCGACAAGGTCATCCTCGCCTGCACCGAGTGCAAGGAGAGGAACTACCACCTGACCAAGAACAAGCGGAAGCACCCCGAGCGGCTGGAGTACAGCAAGTACTGCCCGCGGTGCAACAAGCACCAGCCGCACCGCGAGACCAAGTAAGGTCCTCGCGCGGCCGCGCCCGCCGGAGCTTCCGGCGGCGCGGCGCCCGGTGCTCACCCAACGCAACCGCTACTTCCGGCCTCGCAAGGGAATGGCAGAGACGACCCGTACCACCGTGCTGGACTTCTTCGGCGAAGTCGGCGAGCAGATCCGCAAGGTGACCTGGCCGGACCGCGACCAGCTGCTGAACTCCACCGGCGTGATCGTGGTGTTCGTGATCGCGGTGGCGCTCATCATCTTCGGGATGGACCGCATCATCATGGCCATCCTGAACCTGGTCACCTCGCTCTTCACGGGGTGATGGGGATGGGCGACGCCAGGTGGTACGCGATCCAGAGCTACTCGGGGCACGAGAACAAGGTCCAGCGGCTGATCCAGCGCCGGATCGACGAGGAGCCGGGCGAGGCGGAGCAGAAGCAGATCCAGGAAGTGCTGGTGCCCACCCAGGAGCAGGTGGAGCTGCGCAACGGGAAGCGGGTGACGGTGACCCGCAAGCTGTATCCCGGCTACGTGCTGGTGAAGATGGTGTACAACCAGCGCACCGCGCACACCATCTCGGCCATCCAGGGGGTGCTGAAGTTCCTGGGCTCGGGCTCCGAGCCCCAGCCGCTGACCGACGACGAGCTGGCCAAGATCTTCGGGCAGGAGACCGAGGCCCCGGTGGCCGAGGAGCCGCAGATCCTGATCCCCTTCACCAGCGGGCAGGTGGTGGAGGTGACCGACGGGCCGTTCAAGGAGTTCAGCGGCACGGTGCAGGAGATCGACCACGACAAGGGGAAGGTGAAGGTGGAGGTCAGCCTCTTCGGGCGCCCCACCTCCATCGAGCTCGACTACACCCAGCTCCGCGGGTTCTGACCGTCTGACACGGTCGGCCGCGGACTTCAAGGACCGAGGGTCGCGACATGGCGAAGAAGGTTACCGGTTTCATCAAGCTCCAGGTTCCGGCCGGGGCGGCCAACCCGGCGCCCCCCGTGGGCCCCGCGCTGGGCCAGCACGGCGTGAACATCATGGAGTTCTGCAAGCAGTTCAACGCGCGGACGCAGGGCCAGCCGGGGATGATCATCCCGGTGGAGATCACGGTCTACGCCGACCGCTCGTTCACGTTCATCACCAAGACGCCGCCGGCGGCCGTGCTGCTGAAGAAGGCGGCGGGGCTCGACAAGGGCTCGGCGTCGAGCAAGAAGACCAAGGTCGGCCGCGTGACCCGCGAGCAGCTCCGGCAGATCGCCGAGACCAAGATGCCCGACCTGAACGCCGCCGACATCGACGGCGCCATGCGCATGATCGCGGGCACCGCCCGCTCGATGGGGCTCGAGGTCGTCGACTGACGAGCCCTTCCGTCCGGCCTTCGCGCCGGACGGATGAACGACGGGGCGCGCACGGTGGCATCGCGCGTTCCGCCGGAGGCAGGAGAAGCGAAGTCGCGATTTCGGAGCAGGGAGCGGGCTCCTGCCCTCCCGTGATCCACGGATCACCCGGCGCGGCTTCCGTCCGCCAGACCACCGCAGGCGCAGGGCGACGCAGCGGCGGGAGGACTCGTTCAAGGATTCGCCTGAGGGAGTACATGCCCAAGCACGGAAAGAAATTCCGCGACGCGCAGGCGCGTGTGCCCCAGGGGTCGTCCTTCACCCCCACCGAGGCGGTGGGGCTGGTGAAGGAGCTCAGCTTCGCCAAGTTCGACGAGACCGTGGAAGCGGCCGTCCGGCTCGGCGTGGACCCCAGGCACGCGGACCAGATCGTCCGCGGGGCGGTCGTCCTTCCCCACGGTACGGGGAAGACCGCGCGCGTGCTGGTGATCGCCCAGGGCGACAAGGCGCGCGAGGCGGAGGAAGCCGGGGCCGACTACGTCGGCACCGAGTACGTCCAGCGGATCAAGGACGGGTGGCTGGACTTCGACGTGGTGGTGGCCACGCCCGACATGATGGGCCAGGTGGGCCAGCTGGGCCGCATCCTGGGCCCGCGCGGGCTGATGCCGACGCCGAAGGCCGGCACCGTGACGCCCGACGTGACCCGCGCGGTGCGCGAGATCAAGGCGGGCAAGATCGAGTTCCGCGTGGACCGCACGGGGAACGTGCACGTGCCCATCGGCAAGGTGTCCTTCGAGCCGCAGAAGCTGGAGGAGAACCTCACCGCGTTCATGGACACGGTGATCCGCGCCAAGCCCGCCGCCGCCAAGGGGACCTACGTCCGCGCGGTGACGGTGAGCAGCACCATGGGCCCGGGCGTGCCCGTCGACGCCAACCTCTTCCGCAGGGGCTAGACCGATGAAGAGAAGCGACAAGGACGAGTTCATCGGCGAGCTCAAGCAGAAGCTGGAAGGCGCCAGCGCGTTCTACCTGACCGACTTCACGGGGCTGAACGTCAAGCAGATGACGCAGTTCCGCGCCCGCCTGCGCAAGCAGGGGGTGGAGTACGTGGTGGTCAAGAACACGCTGGCCCAGCGGGCCCTGCAGGGGCTCGACGTGCCCGACGTGGCGGCGTTCTTCACCGGCCCCACCGGGGTGGTGATCGGCCGCGACGACGCGGTGGCCGCCGCCAAGGCGCTCACCGACTTCGCCCGCGAGTTCGGCGACCGGCCGGCGGTGAAGGTCGGGATCGTGGAGCGCCGCGAGGTGACCCCCGAGCAGGTGAAGAAGCTGGCCGACATGCCGCCGCGCGAGGTCCTGCTCGCGCAGCTGGCCGGCGGGCTGCAGCAGCCGATGGCGCGGCTGGCGGGCGGGATGAGCCAGCTCCTCGCGGGCTTCGCCCGCGCGGTGGACGCGC
>DASUYB010000179.1 GCA_036377595.1 Longimicrobium sp.
GAGATGGTGATGCCGGGCGACAACGTGCAGATGACGGTGGAGCTGATCACGCCCATCGCCATGGAGAAGGAGCTGCGCTTCGCCATCCGCGAGGGCGGCCGCACCGTGGGCGCCGGCGTCGTCACCGAGATCATCGACTGAAGCCGGTTGGCGGGAGGCGGGCGCGTCGCCGACGCGCACCGCCTCCGCTCCGCTTGAGAACACCGTCAACCGACTGGAAGAGAGCACCATGGCAGGCAAGATCCGAATCCGGCTGAAGGGCTTCGATCACGCGGTGATCGACCAGACCACGGCCGACATCGTCCGCACCGCCGAGAAGACGGGGGCCACCATCAGCGGCCCCATCCCCCTTCCCACGCGCGTGCAGCGGTGGACCGTCAACCGGTCGCCGCACGTGGACAAGAAGAGCCGCGAGCAGTTCGAGCTGAAGACGCACAAGCGTGTGATCGACATCCTGGACTCGCGCCCGCAGACCGTCGACGCCCTCACCAAGCTGGATCTGCCGGCGGGTGTGGACGTCGAGATCAAGGTGGACTGAGGAGGCGCACATGTCAGGAATCATCGGACGCAAGCTGGGGATGACCCAGATCTTCGACGAGTCCGGCGCCGTGGTGCCGGTGACCGTCATCGAGGCCGGGCCCTGCCCTGTGGTGCAGGTGCGGACGCAGGAGAAGGAGGGCTACGCCGCGGTCCAGCTCGGCTTCGGCCGGCAGAAGGACACGCGCGCCAGCAAGGCGGAGAAGGGGCACGCGCTGAAGGCCGGCCTCGAGGCCGCCCCGGCGGTGCTCAAGGAGTTCCGCTTCGAGGAGGGCGCCCCCGAGGTCGGCCAGACCGTGACGGTCGACGGCTTCGAGAAGGGCGGCCGGGTGAAGGTGACCGGCGTGACCAAGGGCCGCGGCTTCCAGGGCGTGATGAAGCGCCACGGGTTCGGCGGCGGCCGCGCGAGCCACGGCGCCACCCGCATCCACCGCGCCCCCGGCTCCATCGGCGCGGGCACCAACCCGTCGCGGGTCATCAAGGGGAAGCGCATGCCCGGGCACATGGGGTCCGAGCAGCAGACCGTGCGCAACCTGCTGGTGGCCAAGGTGGACGCCGAGAAGAACCTGCTGTACGTGCGCGGCGCGGTGCCGGGGCCCGTGAACGGCGTGGTTTTCGTCCAGAAGCAGTGAGGCCCCAACGATGCTGACCGCACGATTCTTCAACGCCGCCGGCGAGCAGTCCGGCGACGTGCAGCTCCCCGAGGAGCTGTTCGACGGGCGCGTCCACGAGGCCGCGCTGCACCAGACGATCAAGGCGTACCTGGCCAACCAGCGCCAGGGGACCGCCGCCACCAAGACCCGCGGCCTGGTCTCCGGCGGCAACCGCAAGGCCTGGCGCCAGAAGGGCACCGGCCGGGCGCGCCAGGGCTCCACGCGCGCGCCGCACTGGCGCGGCGGCGGCGTGGTGTTCGGGCCCAGCCCGCGCAGCTACCACCAGGACGTGCCGCGCAAGGTCAAGGCGCTGGCCCGGCGCAGCGCCTTCAACCAGCGCGCGCTGAACGGCGAGATCGCCGTGGTGGAGCGTCTTTCGGCCGACGCGCCGAAGACGAAGGCCTTCGCCGAGCTGCTGGGGAAGGTGGGCGTGGCCGACGCCAAGCGGGTGCTGATCCTGACCGACGGCACCAGCCGCAACGTGTACCTGTCGGCGCGCAACCTTCCCAACGTGGAGGTGATGCCCTTCGCCCAGGCCAGCGCCTACGACGTGATGGTGGCGCGGCAGGTGGTGATCGAGCAGGCCGCGCTCGACGCGGTGAAGCAGGGCGCCGGGGTCGACGCCCCCGCCGAGGCCGAGGAGGTGGTGAATGCCTGAGCTGAACGTGAACGACGTCATCGTTCGCCCGCTGGTGACCGAGAAGAGCCACGACCAGCTCGACCGGCTCGGCGCCTACACCTTCGTGGTGGCCAAGGACGCGAACAAGATCCAGATCGCCCAGGCGGTCGAGAAGCACTTCGGCGTGAAGGTCAAGGACGTCCGCACCATGCGCTACGCGGGGAAGCAGAAGCGCATGGGGCGCCACGCCGGCCGCAAGGCCGCGTGGAAGAAGGCGGTCGTGACCCTGGCCGAAGGCGACTCGATCGAGCTCTTCGAGGGGGTGTAAGATGCCGACCAAGCAGTTCAAGCCGGTGACCGCGGGAACGCGCTTCCGGCAGACCAACGACTTCGCCGAGGTCACCCACAAGGGGCGCCCCGAGAAGTCGCTGACCGAGAAGATCTCGTCGACCGGCGGGCGCAACCACCACGGCCACGTGACCAGCCGCCACAAGGGCGGCGGGCACAAGCGGCTGTACCGGGTGATCGACTTCAAGCGCGACAAGGCGGGCGTGCCCGGCAAGGTCGAGCGCATCGAGTACGATCCCAACCGCACCGCGAACATCGCCCTGGTGGTGTACGAGGACGGCGAGCGGCGCTACATCCTGCACCCCCGCGGGCTGCAGGTGGGCGACACGGTGGTGGCGGGCTCCGGGGCCGACATCAAGCCCGGCAACGCGCTTCCGCTGAGCGAGATCCCGCTGGGCACCACGGTGCACAACGTGGAACTGCGCCCCGGGAAGGGCGGCCAGATGGCCCGCTCGGCCGGCGCCGGCGTGCAGATCGCGGCCAAGGAGGGCGACTACGTGACCCTCCGCATGCCCAGCACCGAGATGCGCATGGTGCGCCGCGAGTGCATGGCCACGGTGGGGCAGGTGGGGAACGTGGACCACGAGAAGCAGTCCATCGGCAAGGCGGGCGCCAACCGCTGGCGCGGCAAGCGGCCGAAGGTGCGCGGCGTGGTGATGAACCCGGTGGACCACCCGCTGGGCGGCGGCGAGGGGCGCAGCTCCGGCGGCCGTCCCCCGGTGAGCCCCTGGGGCAAGCCGGAAGGCGTGAAGACGCGCCACA
>DASUYB010000180.1 GCA_036377595.1 Longimicrobium sp.
TTGAGCGCGAAAAACCCAGGATTGGCGCCAATCCTGGGTCTCGCATGTAGCCGGAACTGTCGAACGCCTGCTGTGGCTGTGTGAAACCTTTGGGGATACTTATCCCACCGCAACGTCGGCCTCGCGCGCGATGCCGGGCTCGTGCGGCGCGGCCCGGCGGCTGCGCCAGGCCTCGAGCTCCGCGCGGAGATCCCCGTATAGGGACGGGTCGACCGGCATCATGTACTCGCGCAGGCGGTTGCGCGAGCGCCAGGTGCGTGCGCCCATGTCGCGCAGCAGCCGGTTGATGTAGTGGAAGTTGAACGGAACCACGCACGTGCCCCCGGCCAGCGAGTCCGGCCGGTTCGCCCGCAGCCACGCCAGCCGCTCGTCTATCTGCCGCCCCATCTCCGCCTGGGAGGGGAGGGAGATGCGGCCCTGCGCGTGCTCCGCCAGCCACCGCGCGCCGATCTCCGACGTCAGCTGCGAGTACAGGCTGCTGTTGTAGCCGATGAACGCCAGCCGAGGCACGTCCGTCGGCAGGATGCTGCGGAACAGGCGGAAGCTGCCGTCGGTGCCGCGCACGCGCTCCATCACCCAGCGCGGCAGGAACGGCGCGTCCTGCACGAAGCCGGTGCCGAACACCACCACGTCGGCATCCACCCGTCCCCCATCTCCCAGCTCCAGGCCACCATCCGTGAACCGCGCCGGCTGACCGCGGCGGACGCGGATGCGCCCCTCGCGCACGTGGTCGAAGAAGCCGCCCGCGGCCAGGCTCAGGCTGCACCCCACCATCTTCTCGATCGGCACCTCGGGCGTCAGCCCGTGCGCGTCCAGCGCGAAGCTCTTCCGGAGCGCCCGCTCCACGCCGCGCCAGAAGAGCCACACCCCCGGCCGGCCGACGGAGTGCAGCACGCGCTCGATCCCCTCCGGCCGGTCGTCGCGGAACAGAGCCTCGCTGAAGCGCGTGGCCAGCACGTACTTCAGGTGCACGCGCCCGAAGAAGTACTTCGGCATCTTCCACAGCGCGCGGCGGAACACCAGCGTCACCTCGCGCGCCGTCGCCGTGGCCGCGCACGCCGCGTCGGCGGCGGACTTCGCGTAGCCGATCACCGCCACGCGCTTTCCCGCCACCTCCGCCGCGTCGTGCAGCTGCGTGCTGTGCATCACCCGCCCGCCCGCGGCCTCGAATTCCGCGCGGCCGGGGAGATCGGGGACGCGGGGCGCGCTGTGGATGCCGTTCGCGACGACCAACCAGTCGAACTCCTGCGTCTCCGTGCGCCCCTCCGCGTCCTCCGACGTCACCCGCCAGCCGCGCCCGTCGCCCGTCGGCTCCGCGCGGGTGACGCGCGTGCGCAGGCGGAGACAGGGCGTGACGCCGAAGCGGTCCGCGTAGGCAGCCAGGTACGCCTGCACCTGCTCGCCCGCCGGCCAGTCGGGATACGACGTCGGCATGGGGAAGTCGGAAAAGGCGTAGGTGTCGCGCGGATTCTGCGTGGTCAGGCCGGGGTAGCGCCGCGAGCGCGCCCACACGCCGCCGACCTCGTCCTCCGTCTCGAAGACGGTGACGCCGAACCCCTCCTCGAGGAACGTTTTCGCCGTCACCAGGCCGCTGATCCCCGCCCCCACGATGCCGATCCTGCGCATGAACGTCTCCCGCGCGTGTGTCCCCGCACTCCGCCTGTCGATGGAACGTGTGCCTTTCCCGAAGGTTGGACGCAATGGTGACGTTCCGCGACCCATGAGGGACGAATCGCGGAGACGAGGGACGAATGGTGGAAACGTCCGTCGCGGCGATGGCGCCGGCGCGGCGAGCCGGGTACATTGCGGCCCCTTGCATGCGAAACGGTCTCCCCCGCACCGCCGACGCGCGCGCCGTGAAACCGATCCTGATCGCCGGGCTCCCCGGCCACTTTGCCACCTGGCTGGCGGAGCGCTTGCCGCGCACCACGGTGCAGGTGGCCTTCTCGGCCGACGAGGCGGTGGACCACGCGCGCGGCGGGGCGCAACTCCTGCTCGTCGACCTCGCCGTCGGCGCGGACGAGACGATGGGGGCGCTGCGCACCCTCCGCGCGTCCGCCGGCGGCGCGGCGGTGCCGGTGGTGGTGACGCTGGAGCCGGGGGAGACGGGCGTCGACGAGGCCATGCTCGACCGCCTCGTCCGCGACCTGCGCGTGGATCGCATCCTCTTCCACCCGCTCGACCGCGCGGAGCTGCTGCGCACCGTCGCCCAGCTCGTCGGCGCGTCCGCCGAGCCGGCGCCGTCCCCGCCTCCGGGCACCGCATCGCCCCAGCCCACGCCGACGGCCGTATCGCGCGAGAACGTCACCGCGGCGGTCGGCCAGCTCTGGGCCCGCGCGCGCGGGGCGATGCTCGAGCGCGCCGCCGTGCTGGAGCGCGCCACGAAGGCGACGGCGGAGGGACGGCTGAACGGCGCGCTCCGCCAGCAGGCGACGGACGAGGCGCATCGCCTCGCGGGCGCGCTCGGCACCTTCGGGCTGCCGGACGGGACGCGGCTGGCGCGCGAGCTGGAGACGCGCTTCGGCGGCGGCGCCTATCTGACGCAAGCGGACGGCGCGCAGCTCGCCACGACGGCCGCCGCGCTCGCGCGGATGATCGAGGAGCGGAGCGAGCAGCCCACGCCCGCTCCGACGCCGTCGCAGCCCGCTGTCGAACGCTCTTCCATCCCCCTGCTGCTGGCGATCACGAGCGATCCCGCGCTGCGGCAGACGGCGGACGGGCTGGCGTCCGGGTCGCTGCGCGTCGAGACGGTGGGGGATGGAGACGCGCCCGCGGAGATGCGCCCGGACGCGGTGCTGCTCGACGTCTCCGCGCCGGACGCGACCAGCGACTGGCGCGCGCTGGCGGACGTGGCCGGGCGCTACCCCGGCGTGCCGATCGTCGTGGCCACGGCGCGCGGGGCGCTGCCGGACCGGCTGCGCGCGGTACAGTTCGGCGCGCGCACCTTCCTGCAGAAGCCGCTCGCCGCCGAGCCGCTGCGCGATGCGGTGGCGGCCGTGCTCCCCGCGCCTGACGCGGCCCGCGCGCGCGTGCTCTGCGTGGACGACGACGCCGAGCTGCTGGAGGCGGTGCGCGCCGTGCTCGAGCCGCAGCGCATCGAGGTGCACACGCTCGTTGACCCGCTGCACTTCTGGACGCGCCTGGGCGAGGTGGAGCCCGACCTGCTGGTGCTCGACATCGAGATGCCGCACGTGAACGGGATCGAGCTCTGCCGCGTGGTGCGCGCCGACCCGCGCCGCCGCGCGCTGCCGATCGTCTTCCTCACCAGCCGCACCGAGCCCGAGACGGTCTACCGCGTCTTCGCCGCCGGCGCCGACGACTTCGTGGCCAAGCCCTTCGTCGGCCCCGAGCTCATCGCCCGCATCCGCAACCGGTTGGAGCGGGTGAGGAGATAGTGCTGAGAAGGGAGTGCGTGAGTGCGTGAGTGCATTGGTGCGCGGAGACACCGCGTCGACGTCATCCTGAGGCCCAGAGTGTGTCAGAACTCTGGCGGGCGGCTTGTTTACTCTGTACACTATATGTATCCTCGCTGACGTCAGGCCTTCGTTGCTGGAGGGATGGTGAGCGGATACAGGATTGGAGCGGACCGCGG
>DASUYB010000181.1 GCA_036377595.1 Longimicrobium sp.
CTCGCTCAGGAAGATCGAGCGGTCGCGAAAATACAGGATGCCGTTCGCGCGCACCTGCCGCACGATGCAGTGTGCCGGGTACTCCGGCCCGGGCACGCGCTCGGGCAGCTCGCGCGGCGACGGCGCGTACAGCGAGCCGGGCGTCCGCCTGCCGAGCGCCTGGTGCGGCCGCTCGAAGTCGAACTCGGCCCGGAAGGCATCGAACCGCTCCTGCTGCGCGAGCCCGTTGGCCGCGGGAGGAAACGCGGTGTGCCGCTTCAGCGTCTTGTGCATCCGCTCGTGCGCGCCATTCTGCTCCGGGTGCCCGGGTGCGATGCGGTCGTGCCCGATCCCCAGCTGCGCCCACCAGACGTTCAGCCGCGAGAGCCCGGCGATCGCCTTCGTGGCGAAGGGCCCGCCGTTGTCCGTGCGGATCACCTGCGGCAGCCCGTACTCCCGGAACGCCCGCTCCACCACCGCCTGCGCCCCGGCGTGCGCCGTCGAGTCCAGCCCGTGGCAGACCAGCAGGAAGCGCGTGTGGGCATCCGCGATCGTGAGCGGGTAGCAGCGCCGCCCGTCGCCCATGCGGAAGTCGCCCTTGAAGTCCATCGTCCACAGGTCGTTCGGCTCTCCCACGCGCACCCAGTCGCGCCCCGGGTGCTTCCAGTTCCGCGTCCGCCGGCGCTTCTCCACCAGCCCCTCGCGGCTGTACAGGTCGCCCACGGTGCTCGCGGCCGGGAACGTCACGCCGCGGTGCTGCGGCTTCTGCTCCAGCCAATCGATGATCGTCCGAGGTCCCCAGTGGGGATGCGCCCGCCGTGCCTCCAGGAGCAGCTCACGCATCTCCTCCCCGATCCGCCGCGGGCAGGTGTGCGGCGCGTGGCTGCGGTCCTTCAGCCCGTCGATCCCGTGCTTCTCGAACCGCTCCAGCGTCGTGTAGCCCGTCTGCCGGCTCACGCCGAAGCGCTCGCACAGCTCCGTCATCTCGTACAGGCCTTCCTGCGCCAGCGTCACGAAGCGCATCCGCTCCGTCTCCGGGTCCGAATGATTCCACGGCATTTCTCCCCCTGGGGCTCGGGTACACTTCGTTCTGCCGTGTCAATCATCCTCCCGGTCTGATCTGTCAACAATCTACCCGGTCCGGACC
>DASUYB010000182.1 GCA_036377595.1 Longimicrobium sp.
GTGATCCAGTCTTCGCGCTCGTTGCGGCGGGCGCGCACCAGCGGGAGGGTGCGGTCGGGCTCCAGCAGCCCCTGCTCGTGGCGGGTGGCCTCGAGCTCCTTGGCCTCCTGCAGCTTCTGGTTGGACTTGTAGACCATCCACAGGCTCCCCGACTCGAGCGCGAAGTACACCGCGCCGCGCCCCGGCGCGCCGATGGACGACTGTCCCCACCCCGGGATCACCAGCGAGCGCAGGAACGCGCCCCTGGGCGACACGCGGTAGCGCTGCTGCGTGGTGTCGGCCGCGGCGGCGCGGCGGCGCGTGGCGGCCGCGGTGTCGGGCACCAGCGGCTGCTGCTGGCGCTCGCGCAGGCGCAGGCTGTCCGTGACCTGCGCGCGCGCGGGGCGGGCGTACGCCGCCAGCGCGAGCGGCACGAGCACGGCCGCCAGGCGGCGCCACGGGAGCTGGGTCATCTCGGGTCGGTTGGGCTCGGGTTCGCGGACCGTGATCGGAAGCGACGGTCCGCGGAAAAGCTAAGGGTTGTACCGCGGCGGGCGCAAAGTGGGGCAGGATGAGGAGTGCGTGAGTGCGTAAGTGCGTAAGTGCGTGAGTGCGAAAGTGCGAAAGTGCGAACACTGATGCTGAGTGCGCGCACCTTGCGTGAGGGATGCGCGCCCGGAGGGCCGGGACGGCGCCGCGCGTGCTCCGTCGTCGCGTCGCGCGGGGATGCTCGGCGCGGCGGCGGCCCGGCGCGGTTGGCAACAGTAGTATCGTTGCCTACCGCGCGCAGCCCGTTTGGGCGTCTCGGCGCCCAACACGCCCAAACCCCGCCGTTCCAAGATCGGCGGAGCACGCACGGGAGACACGGGTAACAGGCGCGGCCTTCAACCCTCGACATCCGGATGACGATGAAGTTTCGCTCGAATGCCGCCGCTCTGCTCCTGCTGGCCGCCTGCACGCCCGCCGTCCAGGCGCCGCCGGCGGGATCGGCGCAGACGCAGGCGGGCGGCACGCTGGTGCTGATGGGGACCACCGACCTGCACGGCTGGCTGCTGCCGTACGACTACTACACGGGCAAGCGCACCAACAACTCGCTCGCCTCGCTCGTGCCCATGATCGACAGCGTACGCGCGGCGAACCCCGGGCGCACCGTGCTGGTCGAGTCCGGCGACCTGCTGCAGGGCAACCCGCTCGACTTCGTGTACTCGCGGCTGCAGGCGGGGGAGACGCATCCGCTGGTGGCGGCGATGAACCTCGTCGGCTACGACGCGGCGGCGATCGGGAACCACGAGTTCAACTACGGGATCCCGCACCTGGAGACCGCAGTGGCGCAGGCGCGGTTTCCCTGGCTGTCGGCCAACGTCTTCCGCGCGGGAACGGAGGCGCACGCGTTCCGGCCGTACGCGTTCGTCGAGCGTACCGTCGGCGGGCGGCGCGTGAAGATCGGGATCACCTCGGTGACGCCGCCGGGGGTGGCGATCTGGGACCGCGACAACGTGCGCGGGCGGCTGGACTTCCGCGACATGGTGGCCAGCGTGCGTCCCGTCGTGGCGCGGATGCGCGCGGAGGGCGCCGACCTCGTGCTCGTCGCCGCGCACAGCGGGCTGGAGGGGTCGAGCTACGACACCGCCACCACGCACGTCCCCGCCGAGAACGCCGCCGCGGCGATGGCGCACGAGGTCCTCGGCATCGACGTGATCTTCATGGGGCACACGCACCGCGAGGTGGCCGACACCACCATCAACGGCGTGCTGGTGCTGCAGGCGAAGAACTGGGGCGCCTCGCTCGCCGTCGCCACGCTGCGGCTGGAGACGGGCGCGGACGGCCGCTGGCGCATCGCCTCCAGGCGCGGCGAGATCCTGCGGCCGGTGGAGGGGCGGACGGACGCGCGGCTGGAGGCGGCGCTCGCCACGGCGCACGAGCGCACGCGGGCATACGTCGCGCGGCAGATCGGCGTCTCGAGCGACGAGTGGACGTCGCAGATGGCGCGGACGCGCGACATGCCCATCACCGACCTGATCAACGAGGTGGAGATGCGGGTCACCGGCGCGGACCTGGCCTCCACCGCGGCGTTCACGCTCACCTCGCGCATCCCGCGCGGGCCGGTCACCGTGGCCGACGTGGCGGGATTGTACGTCTACGACAACACGCTCAAGGCGATCCGCATCTCGGGCGCACAGCTGCGCGCGTACCTGGAGAAGAGCGCGGAATACTATCTCCCCTGCCCCGCCGCGCGGTGCGAGCGCGTGACGAACCCGGCGGTGCCCGGCTACAACTTCGACGTGGTGAGCGGGGTCGACTACACGCTGGACCTGACGCAGCCGATTGGCCGGCGCGTGGTGCGGCTGGAGCGGAACGGGCGCGCGGTGGCGGCGGCGGACAGCTTCACCCTGGCGCTCAACAATTACCGCGCGAGCGGGAGCGGCGGCTTCTCGATGCTGATCGGCGCGTCCGTCGTCTACGATCGCGGCGAGTCGATCCGCGACCTGCTGATCGCCGAGATCCAGCGCCGCGGCCGCATCTCCCCCGCCGACGTGTTCCGGAAGAACTGGGAGATCATCCCCGCCGCGCTCGCCGACCGTGCGGCGGTCGAGCAGCGGAACGAGGGGGCGCAGGCCCGGTAGGCCACGATTCTCATCAGTATGGAGATGAAGAGAAGCCTCGCGCGCGCCGCGAGGCTTCTCATTTGTGGGGATGATCAGTCGCCGCCCGTCAGCCGTGCGACAACGCCGCGCCGGAGAAGGCGATGGCGATGACGAGCACGGCGGACGCGATCGCCGCTGCGAGCAGAATCCAGCGGTGCGGCCCTCGCAGCCGGTCGCGCCAGAGTCCGCGGAGCGCACCGGCGGCGGCCAGCGCCCACACCCCCGCGCCGCCCCACTGCGCGTGCACCTCGATGCGTGGATCGCCAGGAGACACGCGAGGATAGATCGCCTGGAGTGCGGCGCCCCCGGTGAGAAAGGTGAGCATAGAGGTGGCCGCACCGAGCACGAGCAGGGCCCCCGCCGCGCGGCGGAGGCCCTGCTTCGCGGTTGCGGCGCCGATCGCGTCCGCCGCCGCGCCCGTCACGATCAGCGCGACGGGAAAGTGCGCGAGAAAGAGGTGCCCCGGCACGCTCACGCCGCGGCGACCAGCAAGCCTTCGCGGAGCGCCAGGCGCACCAGCTCGCTGCGATGGTGCAGGCCGAGCTTGTCCATCAGCCGCTCGCGGTACGTCTCCACCGTCTTCCCGCTGATCCCCAGCCGCACGCCGATCTCCGCGCTGCTGTAGCCCTCGGCGGTCAGCGCCAGCACCTCGCGCTCGCGCGCGGACAGGCGGGCGAGCGGCGCCTCGCGGCCGGCGTCGTGCGGCTCGCGGAAGTTCTTCACCAGCAGCCGCGCGGCGCCGGGGTCGAGGTAGACGTCGCCGCGCGCCACCACGCGGATCCCCTCCACCAGGTCGCGGTCGGCGCTGCTCTTGGTGACGTAACCCGCGCCGCCCGCCTCCAGCAGCGGCAGCAGGAACTCGCTCTCGCCGTGCAGCGTCAGCACCAGCACGCGCGTGGGCAGCTGCTTCGCGGTGATCTGCCGGGTGGCCGCCAGCCCGCCGATGCCGGGCATCGACAGGTCCATCACGGCCACGTCCGGCCGCAGGCACTCGGCCAGCTCCACCGCCTCCTCGCCGGTGGACGCCTCGCCCACCACTTCGATTCCCTGCTCGGACGCCAGCAGCGCGCGCAGCCCCGCGCGCATCACCGCGTGGTCGTCCACCAGGAGCACCCGGATCGTAGCCATCGTGTCCCCCCTGTTCGGTGCTGCGCGGGTGTGCGCGCCCGGGATTCCGGGACGAAAGATGGCCCCCGCCGCGCGGCACGCATGCCGGGATTTCGGCGGAACCGGGGTCGGGCATCTACCCACTCCGCGTGTAAGGCCGCTCCCCGACGCGACATCGCCCACGGCGGGCGCAAAACGGCCGGACATCTCTGTCGGTTGACGGTACGGACACCCCTCGTGAGCTTCGATCCTCCTTCTCTGGACAGACCCCTTTACAAAACCCAACAGGTTCGGTATCTATGGTAAGAATCTTCGGTCAGAACGGGTTCGTGGTGCACATCTGGCCCAACGACCACGAGCCGGCGCACGTGCACGTGTACCGCGCCGAGGGGCTGGCGAAGATCGAGATCCGGTCGCTCGGGTTGCGGGTGGCGTACGACATGAAGCCGAAGGACGTGCGGCGGGCGATCGACATCGTCGCCGCGAACCAGATTCCGTTCCTGCGCAAGTGGAGGGAGATCCATGGCGGCTGAAGCGAAGGTCACCGACCGCGAGATCCGCGCGGCCATCAAGCGCGGACGCGAGGCCGACCGCACCGAGCCGCGCGCCGCATCCGCCCGCTACGACGCTGGCTCGGGGCGCGTGGTGATGGAGCTGACCAACGGCTGCTCGTTCGCGTTCCCCGCCCGGTTCGGGCAGGGGCTGGAGGGCGCCTCGTCCGAGCAGCTTGCCGCCGTCGAGGTGCAGGCGGGCGGGCGCGCGCTGCACTGGGAGGAGTTGGACGTGGATCTCGGCGTGGCTCCGCTGGTCAAGGGGATCTTCGGCAGCGCGGCGTGGATGCTCGAGCTGCGCAGCGAGATGGCACGCGAAGGCGGCCGCGCCACGTCGCCCGAGAAGGCGCGGGCGGCGCGCGAGAACGGGCGCAAGGGCGGGCGGCCGCGCAAGCATCCGGCGCCGTCCGCCGACGACGAGGCGGAGCCGGCGGGCCGGCAGTCGTTTCCGCGGCGGCGGGCGGTGGCGTAGGGCGTGCGGGCGTAACCGCGCGGCATCCAACGTTCGCGCAGGCCCCGACGACATCCACGCTCCGACCGCCCATGCACTCGATCCCCGTCACCTTTCCCGGCCCGGCCGGGCAGACGCTTTCCGGCCGCCTGGAGATGCCGCCCGACGGCGAGGCGGTGGGCGGCGCCGTCATCGCCCACTGCTTCACCTGCGCCAGCACGCTCACCGCCGTGGTGCAGATGGCGCGCGCGCTGGCCCGCGAGCGGCTGGCCGTGCTGCGCTTCGACTTCACCGGGCTGGGCGAGAGCGAGGGCGAGTTCGCGCAGGCGCACTTCTCCTCCTGCGTCGAGGACCTGCAGGCCGCGGCGGCGTGGATGGCCGGCCGCGGCTTTCCCGTGCGCCTGCTCGTCGGGCACTCGCTGGGCGGCACGGCGGCGCTGGCCGCGGCGGCGGGGATCGAGCCGCTGGCCGCGATCGCCACCGTGGCCTCGCCGTTCGATCCCTGGCACGCCACCAACCTCTTCGCCGAGTCGCTGGAAGAGATCGAGCGCACGGGCGAGGCGACGGTCCAACTCGGCGGCCGCCCCTTCCGCGTCACCCGCGAGCTGCTGGACGACCTGCGCGGGGCGAAGATGGCCGAGCGCATCCACGCGCTCCGCATCCCCCTGCTCATCCTCCATTCCCCGCGCGACCCAACGGTGGGGATCGACAACGCGACGAAGATCTGGTCCGCCGCGAGGCATCCCAAGTCGTTCGTCTCCCTCGACGACGCCGACCACCTGCTGACGAAGAAGGAGGACGCGCAGTACGCCGGGCGCGTGATCGCGGCGTGGGCATCGCGCTGGATGCCCGATCCCCCCGGGCCCACGGTGGACGAGCTGGCGGAGGCGGGACGCGTGGTGACGGTGACGCGCGGCTCGTCGTTCCGCACCGAGATCTCCGCCGGCCGCCACGTGTTCGTGAGCGACGAGCCCGTCGCGGTGGGTGGGTCCGACGCGGCGCCGACGCCGTACGACTACCTGGTCGCCGCGCTGGGCACGTGCACGGGGATGACGCTGCAGGCGTACGCGGCGCGGAAGGGGTGGCCGCTGGAGGAGGTGACCGTGCGGCTGGAGCACGGCAAGGTGCACGGCATCGACGAGGAGCAGTGCGCCCACCGCGAGGCGCGCATGGACCGCATCGAGCGCGTGCTGGAGATCGAGGGCGAGCTGAGCGCCGAGCAGCGCGCGCGGCTGCTGGAGATCGCCGACAAGTGCCCCGTCCACCGCACCCTCACCGCCGGCGTGTTCGTGGAGACGAGGGCGGCGGAGGAAACGCCCGGAGAGGCGTGATCGATTCGCAACGCACCACGCAGGCCGTTTCGTGCAGTATGCTTTTTGCGACGCTTTATGGCGGACGCGTCCTCGATTCACCCCCACCGCGTACGGGCGCTCCCCGTCGGTACGCAATACGCCCCCCACTCGCTCTGTTGCAAAGGGAGGCTGTCATGCGCAAGCTCGAACTGAGAGTCGACGAACTGAGGGTAGAGTCGTTCGAAACCCTCCCTTCGCGCGGCTCCGTGGGAACCGTGTTCGCGAACATGCTTGGAAAGCCGTTCGATCTGTTCGATGCGATGAACGTGGTCGTGGGCGCCGCCCCTGCAACCACTGCCAAGACCTGCCAGCAGTGGCATACCTGCGAGGGCCTGGCTACCTGCAATCTGGAGACCGGATGCTATACGTGGAACGACGGCTACACGTGCGTCAGTCCGCATTGCAGCAGCGCAACCGACTGCCCAACCTGCATCCCATGCCCCGCGGGGACGGAACCGGAAAGCGGGGCTTAGCGGAACGGCCGCGAAAGGCACCTCGTGGCCTGAGCGCGCAACGCCGCGGCGGCGGTGAATCTGCCGCCGCGGCGCTGTTTTGATCTCGTGGAGACAACGGTCGCGGAGGAAACATCTGGAGAGGTGTGACCGATTCGCAGCGCACCCCACAGGCCGTTCCAGTAGCACGTTTTTTGCGACGCTTTCTGATGGACGCGTCCTCGGCTTCACCCACCGCGTACGGTGCTCCCCGCCGATACGCGATACACCCGCTCGCTCCATTGCAAGGAAGGCTGTCATGCGCAAGCTGGAGCTGAGAGTCGACGCGCTGAAGGTCGAGTCGTTCGAGACCCTCCCTGCGCGCGGCTCCGTTGGAACCGTGCTCGCGAACATGTTCGGAAACCCGCTCGACCCGTTCGCCGCGATGGACGAGGCTGACGCCGCCATCCAGACCGGCGCTGGGTGGCACACCTGCGAGGGTCTGGCTACCTGCAATTTCGAGGCGGGATGCTATACGTTCAACGGCGGCTACACATGCGCCGGTCAGGCGAACTGCAAGGTTACCCAAGCCGCGACCTGCCAGCCGTGCGCGGCGCAGGCGACCGTGCCGGAAGGCGGAGCCTAGCGGAACGGCCGCGCGGAAGGCTCTCCTGACCTGAACGCGCGACGCCGCGGCGGCAGTGAATTCTGCCGCCGCGGCGTTCGTTCATCCGTGCCGCCGATCAGACGCCGGCGTGCGCGGGGACGTGCGTGAGCCAGCCGTAGGTGTCCGGGAGCTCGCCGCGGCAGAGGCCCAGGAAGCGGTCCTGGATCTCGGCGGTGATGGGGCCGCGGCGCCCCTGGCCGATGGGCACGCGGTCCACCGAGCGCAGCGGCGTGAGCTCGGCGGCGGTGCCGGTGAAGAACGCCTCGTCGGCGATGTAGACGAACTCGCGCGGCAGGTTCTCCTCGCGCACCTCGTATCCCAGGTCCCTGGCGATGCGGATCACGCTGTCGCGGGTGATGCCGGCCAGGATGTTGGCCGAGATCGGCGGCGTGAACAGCACGTCGTCGCGCACCACGAACAGGTTCTGCCCCGTCCCCTCGGCCACGTAGCCGTAGGTGTCGAGCATGATGGCCTCGGCGAAGCCGCGGTCCCGGGCCTCCATCTTGGCCAGCTGCGAGTTCAGGTACGCGCCGCCGGCCTTCCCCAGCGAGGGGAAGGTGTCGGGCGCCGCGCGCCGCCAGCTGCTGATGCAGGCGTCGACGCCGTTCTCCAGCGCGCCCTCGCCCAGGTACGTCCCCCAGATCCAGGCGACGATGAAGGTTTCCACGAACCGGTCGTCGGCCATGATCCCCATCTGCTCGCCGGTGCGGGCGATCAGCGGGCGCAGGTAGCAGTGCTGCACGCCGTTGGCCGCCACCACCTCCACGCAGGCATCGGCCAGCGTCTCCAGCGTGTGCGCGCAGGGGATGCGGTAGATCTTGGCGCTGTCGATCAGCCGGCGCACGTGGTCGTGCAGGCGGAAGATGGCGGGTCCGTCGGGCGTCTCGTAGCAGCGGATCCCCTCGAACACGCACGAGCCGTAGTGGGCCACGTGGCTCATCACGTGGATCGTGGCCTCGCGCCAGTCCACGAGCTGCCCGTCGCGCCAGATCAGCCGCGTGGGTCCGTTGGCTGTGCTCATCTATGAATCCCTTCCCCGGTTCACCGGGTCCGATGGGTGTGCGCTGGAAAAAGAACGCACATGTTGTATCCCGCAACCACCGCGCCCGCAAGGTCGGTTACCCCACACCAGGAGGGGAGATTCTCCCTCGCGATGCTCGGGGACCCATGCGATCGTTGACGTGCCGGCGTACCGCCGCGCCCGTTTTCGATCGATGGGGGAGAGATGCTGGATCCGTTCGTCCGCAGGTTCATCCGCGCCAGCCTGCTCTGGCTGGGGTGCGGGGTGGTGATCGGGGTGTGGATGGCGCTGCAGCCCGCCGCGGTGGCGTACCGGCCCGCGCACCTGCACGCCAACCTGCTCGGCTTCGTGAGCATGATGATCTTCGGCGTGGCGTACCACGTGATCCCGCGCTTCACCGGCCACCCGCTGCACAGCCGCCGCCTGGCGAACCTGCACGTGTGGATCGCCAACGCGGGGCTCGCGGGGATGGTGGCGGGCTTCATCCTGCGCGTGCACCTGTGGCGCGCGGGCCCGGCGCTGCTGGGCGTGGGCGGAACGCTGAGCGCGGCGGGCGCCTTCTTCTTCATCTACAACCTGTGGCGCACGCTCGACGAGCCGAAGCGCCGCGCGGGCGCGCTCCCCACGCTGGAGCGCGCACCCGCCGCGGCGCGGAAGAGCGCCTGAACCCGAATCGAGGAGACGAGATGCAGACTACGACCATCACCCCCGAGACGACCGTCAACGAGGCGGCCGCGCAGTTCCCCGCCACCCTGCGCGTGTTCGGCGCCCGGGGCATCGACTCGTGCTGCGGCGGCGCCAAACCGCTGGCCGAGGTGGCCGAGCGCCACGGGCTGGACTTGGACGAGCTGCTGGCGGAGCTGAGGGACGCGGCGGAGACAGAGGAGTAACGTAGACTTTTCCTACAGCGGAGACGCGTGGTGAAGCACGGCTCTGCCACGCGCCCGCATTCAATCCGCTCTCTCGTCGTGCTATGTGGTGGTCTCCGGCCACGCGCGCACAAACTCGAACGGCGCGACCGTACGGATAATCTGGAAGTCCCTGGCGTTGTCGGTGATCAGGGTAAAGCCACTGTAACGCGCGGACGCCGCGATCACACAGTCGTTGAGGAACGAGCGCGGGATTCCACCAGGGCTGAATACCTTCGCGCGCACGAGGTCCGCCACGATCTCGCCCGCTCGCTTCCATGCCTCGTGCGTCGGTGTGATCACCCGACCCGTGCTCTCGAACGGCGCGATCAGGTTCCGATGCGTATCGCGCTTCAGCGCGGGCGTTATCGCGCCTGCCAGCAGTTCGCTGGCAACCGTCGAATGCAGAAACAGATGAGGCCTGTTCGCCCGCACGAACGTCTGGAAAGAAGCCTTCCAGGCAAGATCGCGCGCGGCATGGACGTACAGGTTGGTATCGACGACGTACTTGCGCATCTGGCCACGGGTGCTCGCTGACTGAACTCAGGTCATGATGCGGTCACGTGCTCCAGCATCTCATGCAACTCCCTGCGCCCACGGTGGACGTAGGTTTTGACAGTACCCACCGGAAGCGCCATCAGCTCTGCGATCTGCTCGTACGGCAAGTCATGGATGTGGCGAAGGATGATCGCTTGCCGATACGCGGGGCTGAGCTTTCCGATTGCCTGCTCGAGTTCGACGCCGATCTCGCTTTTCTGCGGCTGCTCCTCAGGTGGCTCGTCGATGACATTCTGCAGCCCGGAACCGTACATCGCCTCAATCCCCTCGATGACGGCATCGCCAAACGTGACCAGGTCGAGGGCCTGCTCGATCGTTTCGGTCTCGGTACGCGTGCCGAGCACCTTCATAGCCCGGTCGATCTTCGACTGATGAAGACGGAAGTTTTTCTTTCTGGGAAGCTCTGCGGTCGCGCCTGACCCCGCGGCACCGCTCCTTGGCGAGCGCTTCTGTCCGGACATGACGGTTCTCTCCCCTCGGTGTGCATACGATGAAACGAAATGTATGTACAAAGGCGAGCAGGTGGAAGACAACCGATCAGAGATGGCTGATACTGCGCTGGGGGGCGATTCCATCCCCTTGGGACATATCGCCCTCCCCCGGCACTCAGCAATCAACACTATCGAGCGTAGAACTCCACCACTGCTGCGTCGTCCACGATCACGGGGACGTCGGAGCGCATGGGGAGGGCGATGACGCGGCCGCCGAACTTGTCGGCCGGGTCGATGGCCAAGTAGCCGGGAAGGCGCACCTGCGGCCCGTGCTCCACCGAGTTCACCACCTCGGGCATGTTCTTGCCGCGGTCGGACATGGTGATCCGCTGGCCGACGTTCACCAGCATCGCGGGGCGGTCCACGCGGCGGCCGTCCACGCGAACGTGGCCGTGCGCCACCAGCTGCCGCGCGGCGGGAATGGTGGGCGCCAGCCCCAGGCGGAACACGACGTTGTCGAGCCGCCGCTCCAGCAGCGCCAGCAGCGCCTCACCGGTCTTTCCGCCCTGGCGGACAGCCTGCGCCATGTAGTTGCGCAGCTGCCGCTCGCTGACGCCGTAGTTCAGGCGCAGCTTCTGCTTTTCCATCAGCTGGCGCCCGTACTCGCTCTGCTTGCGGCGCCCGCGCCCGCCGCCGCCGGTGGGCCCGTGCTGGCCCGGCGGATACGGCTTCTTGTCGCTCTCCTTGCGGGTCAGGCCGGGGAGCGGCGTCCCCAGCCGGCGCACGGCCTTCAGGCGCGGCCCTCGCTTCGCCACCATCTCGTGTCCTCGGTTCCGGTTCGATGCTGCACGGCTCGCGCGCTCTCCTGCAAACCGTGCTCCCGCGCGTCCGGCAGTGCATCGATCGACCGCGAAGCGGAGCCTTCGGCCCCCTTCCCGCCGCATCCTGCCGAGGGGTCCGGGGCCGGGAGGCGTGCAATTCGATCGCCGGATACAGGAAATATCTTGCACGAACTTGCCCCGTATGTCCCCGGCACGGATACTTCATCTCCATCTACCCACCCCGACGGAAATCGTGGAGATGGAGATCTTCGTCACCGGCGCCACGGGCGTTCTGGGGCGGCCGGTCGTTCGCCTGCTCAAGCGGCAGGGGCACACCGTGCGCGCGCTGGCCCGTTCCGATTCCAACGACGAGATGCTGCGCCGCCTCGGCGCCGAGCCCGTGCGCGGCGACCTGTTCGACGCCGCGTCGCTCGTCGCGGCCGTCGAGGGCGCGGGCGCCGTGCTGCACCTGGCCACGCGCATCCCGCCGCGCAGCCGGGCACGTCATCCCGAGGCGTGGGCGGAGAACCACCGCATCCGCACCGAGGGCGCGCGCAACCTGGTGGACGCGGCCATCGCGGCGGGCGCGGGCACGTTCATCTACCCCGGCATCTGCTTCGTCTACGCCGACGGCGGCGGCGAGTGGATCGACGCGGAGAGCGGCAGCGTGGAGGCCGAGGGGATGCTGGGCTCCACGCTTGAGGCCGAGACGCAGGTGCGGCGCTTCACCGCCGCGGGCGGGCGCGGGATCGTGCTGCGGATGGGCTACTTCTACGGCCCCGAGGCCGAGTCCACGCTCGATACGCTGGCGCTCGCCCGGCGCGGCGCGGCCATCCTGGCCGGCTCGGGCGACGCGTACTATCCCGCGATCTGGGTGGACGACGCGGCCGAGGCGGTCGTTTCCGCGCTGCGCGCCGCGCCGGCCGGCGTGTACGACGTGGTCGACGACGAGCCGCTCACCCGCCGCGAGCTGGCGAAGACGGTGGCCGAGGCGGCGGGGCGGCCGTTCGTCGTGCGCCCGCCGGTGTGGCTGCTGAAGCTGGCCGGCGGGCGCGAGGCCGGGTTCATGGCGCGCAGCCAGCGCGTCTCCAACGCGCGCTTCAAGGCCGCCACGGGGTGGACGCCGCGCGTGTCCGACGCGCGCGTGGGGTGGCGCCTCGTGGCCGAAAGCCTGCGCCAGCCGCAGCACAACGGCGGCTGATCGCCATCCCCCCGGACGCGACGAACCCGCCGGCGCGGATCGCACCGGCGGGTTCGCCGTATCTTCATCTCCTCAGTCAGTTGCTGGCGGGAGCCCAGCCGAGGGTCTCCACCGCGCGCTGCTTGCCGAGTTCGGGGAGCGCGGGCGCGGGGTACGGCGCGAGCGACACGTCGCCGCGGACGGGGCGCTCGGCGTGCGAGCCGTCGAACACCAGGCTGGCCACGAGCAGCGCGTCGCGCCCGCGCAGGCGCGCCTCGGCCTCGCTGCCGTACTCGGCCACGCGGTAGCGCCCGTCCAGCAGCCAGATTCCCGCGCTGGGGAGCACGCCCTGCCGCCGCTTCGGCGTAATCCGCCGCTCTTCGTAGTGCGAATCGGGGATCAGCTTCTTCTCTTCCATCTGATGCGGGCGGTGCGTGAGTTCTTCGGGATGATGCGAGGTCTTCGCGTACACCGCCGCCGGTGCGCAGGTGCCCCGCGAACGGCCCGGAGCGTGCACGCGGCGGACGGCGACGCCCTCCGGCGCACGTCCCAGGCCTGATCCGTCGATCCGATGCGACTTTCGGTCACACCGATCCTCGCGCCGTTGCTGCTGATTGCTGCCTCGCCGCTGGCCGCGCAGACGGTGCAGGTGCGTGACGTGGACGTCCGCGGCGCGCACGCGCTTGGCGAGCGCATGGTGCGCGCGGTCGTCCGCACGCCGGAGCCGCGCTGCCGCTCCGTCTTCCTGGCCCCCGCGTGCGCGCTGGGGATCGGGGGATCGCGCACGCGCGCGGCGCTGGACACCATCCAGGTGCGGCAGGACGCCGAGCGGATCGACTCGCTCTACGCCGCCTGGGGATACCTGGAGGCGCGCACCACGCCTTCGATCACCCCGTCCGGCAGCGGCGTCCGGGTGACGTTCGCGGTGGACGAGGGGCAGCCCGTCCGCGTCCGCTCCATCGCGGTGCGGGGATTCGAGACGATCCAGCCGACGATCGCGCAGCCGGATCTCCTCCTGCGGACGGGGGATCCGTACGCCATCCCCCTGCTCGAGGCGTCGGAGCGGCGGCTGGCCAACGCGGCGGCGGAGCGCGGCCACGCCTTCGCCACGGTGGAGGCGTCGGGGAGCGTGGACCGCGCGGCGCGCCTGGCCGACGTGGTGCTGACCGTCGTCCCCGGGCCCATCGCGGTGTTCGGCGCGACGACGGTGAACCCCGAGCCGCCGCTCCGCGAGCGGGACGTGACCTCGCGGCTGGCGTACCGGCCGGGGGAGCGCTTCAGCCCCGCGAAGGTGCGGCGGACGCAGGAGCGGCTCTACGCGCTCCCCATCGTGCAGGAGGCGCGGGTCGAGCCGGTGGCGGGCGCGGCGGGCGATACGTCGGTGAACCTGCGCATCGGGGTGACGCCGACGCGCGTGGGCGCCTTCCAGCTGGAGGGGATCGCGTCGTCGAGCACCTGCCTGGGCGCGCAGGGGTTCGCGTCCACGCGCTACGCGTTCGGCGCGCCGCGGGTGATCACGCTGACGGCGGGGGGATCGAACCTGCTCAGCTCGCAGCTGCGCGGCTTCCCGTGCACCGGCGGCGCGGGGGGCGAGTTCTCACAGCCCGACTGGTTCGTGAGCGGCGACTGGCGCGAGCCGGTCGGCGCGGAGACGTGGCTTTTGCTGAACGCCGCCGTCCGCCGCGAATCGTCGCCGCGCGCGTACGCCCGGCGCGGCGTCAGCGGCCGCGTCGCCCTCGCGCGCCACGTGGCCACGGGGGTGGACGTGATCGCGGGGGTGGCGCCGGAGCGCGGCAACAGCGAGGCGGACGAGGTGTTCTTCTGCGGCGTCTACGGCGCGTGCGCCGGCGCGCCGCTGGACCGGCTGACGGCGCCGACGACGATCATCCCCGCGGAATTGACGCTGTCGTGGCAGCCGCCCTCCGCGCGCCGGGCGGCGCTCGGGCCGGTGGAGGGGCCCGCGTGGGAGGTGGCTGCGCCGCTCTGGTTCTACGGTGCGCGGCTGGCGCTGTCGGGCGCGTCGGACGCGGCGGGGTCGGACGTGCAGTACGCGCGCGCCGTGGCGCAGGGGAACGTGGCGCGGCGGATCGGGCCGCGCGCGGAGCTGGCGGCGCGCGTGCGCATCGGCGTAATCGCCGGCGGCAACGGATCGCTCCCGCCGCACCTGCGGCTGTACGGCGGCGGGCCGCAGGGAGTGCGCGGCGTCCCGGTCAACCTGCTCGGCCCCAAGCTGCTGCTGGCGGATACCACGCGCCTCCCCGCCGGCTGCACGCTGGCGACGGGCGCCTGCGACGGCATCACCGTCGGCGACGACAGCGTGGGGTTGCGGTCGACCGGCGGAACGGCCGTGCTGGAGACCAGCGCCGAGGCACGGCTGTGGGCGGCGCGGAGGCTGATGCTAGCGGCGTTCGTGGACTTCGGCGCGGTGCGCGCGTCGCCGCTCGCGGGCACGCCGGCGGAGGTGGCGCGGACGGAGTCGCTGGTCACGCCCGGCGTCGGCATGCAGGTGGTGACGGCGTTCGGTGCCGTGCGCGTCGACGCGGCGTACGATCCGTCGCGCGCGCGGCGCTATCCGCTGTTCGCGCCCGATCCGGGCGGGAGCGGCGTGATCTTCCTCGGCAACGCCGTCTACGACCCGTACGGCGGCGCCACCGGTTGGACCGCGTTCCGCCGCCGCATCCAGCTCCAGCTCACCATGGGCGGCGCGTTCTGATCTCCCTGCGGGGCGGCGGACCTGTGGGCGGCGACCTGTGGGCGGCGGACAGGGTGGGGTATGCGAGTGAACTCGCGGCTACAACTACACGAAGTCTGCCTCCGCGGACTGCGCGTCCGCGGGTTTTCTCCGCGTCTCCGCGCCTCCGCGTGAGGCTTCTTTTTTCGTGAATCCTCCATGAACAAGCGGCCCCCGCGTGATGCGGGAGCCGCCATTTCTCCGTGACCTCTGTGCCCTCTGTGAGAGCCTTTCTCCTTCAGTCTATTCCACGAACGAGCGCAGCCGGGCCAGGTTGCGACGATCCATCGTGACCTGGTCCTTGGGGTCCTCGGGGAGCTCCTTGGGCGTCTCCAGCACCCTGGGGACGGCGGCGAAGCGCTCGTCGTTCATCAGCCGGCGGAACGGCTCGTCGCCCAGCGAGCCCTCGCCGATCGCCGCGTGGCGGTCGCGCTTGCTGGCGAAGGGCGTCATCGAGTCGTTCAGGTGGAAGAGCCGCAGCCGCTCCAGCCCGATCACGTCCGCGAAGCGCGCGACCACCCCCTCGTAGTCCTCGCGCAGGTCGTACCCCGCCGCGTAGACGTGGCAGGTGTCCAGGCACACGCCGACCCGCGACTGCTGCGCGGGCGAGATGCGGTCGATCATCTGCCGCAGCTGCTCGAAGGTCGAGCCGAGGACCTTCCCCGAGCCGGCGGTGGTCTCCAGCAGCACCTCCACGGTGCCGCCCTCCTCCTCCATCGCCTGCTCGATCAGCTCCGCGTTCTGCCAGAGCCCGCGCGTCACGTCGCCGTCGGTCGCGTTGCCGGGATGCGTCACCAGCGCGTCCAGGCCGAGGCGCGCGGCGCGCCGCAGCTCGCCGCGAAACGCCGCCAGCGAGCGGTCGCGGAGCACGGGGTCGGGGGTGGCCAGGTTGATCAGGTAGCTGTCGTGCGCGACGGCGTACGCCACGCCGTGGGTGTGCACGGCGCCGCGGTACAGGTCGCACTCCTCGTCGGCGAGCACGACCTCGGCCCAGCGGTTGGGCTGCTTGGTGAAGATCTGGATGGCGGTGGCGCCGATGTCGGCGCCGCGCTGCGGGGCGTTGCGGCACCCGCCGGCGGTGGATACGTGTGCGCCCAGCAGAAGCACGTCGGACTCGCTCGGACCGCGGGGATCGGGATCAGGGGAACGGGGCGAAGGTAGACGGAGCACACGCCCCTGTCAATCGCCCTGCGTCCCCGTCCGCGCGGTCGCGGCGTCGGGGATCAGAGCAGCACGAGTGAGGTTGCGCCGGACGCCATCTCCTCGCGCGCGTCGGCGCCGGTGGTGCAGACCACGGCGGTGCCGTCGACGCGGTAGCCCGGCGCCGGCTGCTGCGCGAACCATCCCCCCGGCGAGTTGGAGAAGGAGCGCACCTTTACGCCCGGGAAGAGCGCGGTCACGGTGCACGACTGCGCCTCGCCGTCCACGCGGATGCGCGGGCCGAGCGGCTGCACGGTCAGCGCGCCGAGCTGGTAGGTCATCGGCACGCCGCCCAGCGCCACCACGTGCGCGCGCATGGCCGCCCGCAGCGCCCGGCCGAAGTCGCGGCTCAGCGTGGTGGCCGCGCCGTCGCGGTTCCGCGGCGCGCGCGGGCCGCGGACGGGAGATTCGAACATGAAGTTGCTCGCTTCCGAGGGTCGCGCGGCGGAGGAGGAACGATGCCGCGCCGGTGCCCGGAGAAAGGGCATGGAGGGGACCAGATTCGGCCGGATCGCGATCCTAATGCGGCGCAACGACTTGCGATTTGAGAGACGGATCGCCGCCGTTGCGGAGCGCAACGAATCGTTGCAGGTCGCTGCAACGATTCTCGCCGGCGAAAGTGCGATCTGTAAACAGACGACGGGGGCCGGGATTCGCTCCCGGCCCCCGCCTCTATCCTCTCCGGATCTCCTGCTGACGTCGTGCGATCAGCCGCCGCTCACCAGGATGATCCCGCGCCGCGACGCGTTCGCCATGGTCAGCTCCGCGCGCGGAAGTTGACGATCGTCTCCCCGCCGTCCTCGGGGAGGCGGGCGGTGATGGACACCACCTGCCCCGGGCGCAGGGCGGAGATCGCCTGCCGCCACTCGGCCACGCTGCCGACCTCGCGGCCGTTGACGCGCTCGATCACCATCCCGCGCACCAGCTGGCCGGCGGCGGGGCCCATCCGGTCCACCCCCGTCACCACCACGCCCTGCGCGCCCTGCAGCCGCAGCTGCTGCGCGATCGACGGGGTGAGCTGCGTCACCGCCACGCCCACGCGGTCGGTCACCGCGTCGCGGTCGGCGTCGGCCGCCGACGCCATCTTCTGCGCGTCGTCGCGCGCCGGGCGCAGGTCCATCTGCGTCAGCCGCAGGGTGGCCGAGCGGCGGGCGCCGTAGCGGACGTAGTCGACCCGGATCTCGTCGCCCGGCTCCTTGCGCATCACCGTCTCCATCAGGTCGCCGCGGTTGCGTACCGCGCGGCCGTCCAGCGCCACGATCACGTCGCCCATCCGCAGCCCGGCCTGCCGCGCCGCGCCGCTGGGCTCGCTGGCCACCACCGCGCCGTCGGGCGAGGGAAGGCCGAACACCTCGGCGTCGGCGGAGGTCACGTCGCGGATCTGCACGCCCATCATCGGGCGGTGCACCACGCCGTAGCGGATCAGGTCCTCGGCCACGCGCCGCGCCAGGTTGATGGGCACCGCGAAGCCGTATCCCGAGTAATAACCGGTGGGGCTGGCGATGGCGCTGTTCACGCCCACCACGCTCCCCTGCAGGTCGACCAGCGGGCCGCCCGAGTTGCCGGGGTTGATGGCGGCGTCGGTCTGGATGTAGTGCTCGAGCGGGGCGGTGGCGCCGGTGGACTCGGCGTCGCGGCTCATGATGCCGATGCTGCGCCCCTTGGCGCTCACGATCCCCGCCGTGGTGGTCTGCCCCAGCTCGAGGGGATAGCCGAGCGCCAGCACCCAGTCGCCCGTGTCGAGCCCGTCGCTGTCGCCGAGCCGGACGGTGGGCAGCCCGCGGCCCTCGATCTTCAGCACGGCGATGTCGGTGTTGGGGTCGCGCCCCACGACGCGCGCGGTGAACTCGCGCTTGTCGTTCATCACCACCGTCACGCGACTGGCGTTGTCGACCACGTGGTTGTTGGTGACGACGTAGCCGTCGGCGGAGATGATGAAGCCGCTGCCGGAGCCGGCCTGCGGCGGCACGCGCATCTGCCCGCCGCCGAACATCCCCTCGAAGGGGGTGCCGCCGTAGGGATCGCCCTGCGACACGGTGCGGGCGGCGGTCTGCACCCGCACCTGCACCACCGCGTCCATCGCAGCGTGGCTGGCGGCGCGGAAGGCGCTGCTGAGCGCCGCGGGCGAGCCGGGCGCGGCGGCGCTGGCAGTGTACACGGCGGGCGCGGCCTGCTGCGCCAGCGCGTCGGGAACGGGGTCCTTCATCACGCCGGCCACGGTGGCGCCGGCGCCGATCCCGGCGGCGAGCAGGCCGGGCACGGCAAGCTTGCGAAGTCTGGCGTTCATGGTAGTTCTATCCCAGGTCCTGTTCGGGTCCGTCCGTCTGGTCGGGGAAGATTACACGATCGCCGCGACGGGCGTTCGGCGGGGCGATTAGGCACCGGTTAGACGTGGATTAGCCGCGGTTAATCTTCCCGTTCCGCGGCCCCGGATCGCCCGCGCGAGTGTATCTTTCCCCTGCCGCCGCGCGCGTTTCCGCCGCCCGGCCCGATCGGGATCGACGCACCCGGATCTCCCAACTTTCGCACCTACGCACCTTCGCACCCGGCTCTCCATGCGAATCCTGATCGTAGAAGACAACCCGCGCATCGCGTCGTTCCTGCAGAAGGGGCTGCGCGAGGAGGGATACGTGGTGGATGTGGCCGGCGACGGCGACACCGCGTTTGACCGCGCCACGCAGCAGGGGTTCGACGGCGCAGTGGTGGACGTGATGATCCCCGGGCGCGACGGGTTCGCACTGGTGCGCGACCTGCGCGAGGCCGGCGTGGCCCTCCCCGTCCTTCTCCTCACCGCGCGCGACCGCACCGAGGACAAGGTAATGGGGCTGGACTCGGGGGCCGACGACTACCTGACCAAGCCCTTCGAGTTCAGCGAGCTGACGGCCAGGCTGCGCGCGCTGCTGCGGCGCACGCAGGGGACGGGAGCGCCCGCCACGCTGCGGGTGGGCGACCTGGAGATGGACCCGGCCACGCGCGACGTGAAGCGCGACGGCCAGCACGTGGAGCTGACGCCCAAGGAGTTCGCGCTGCTGGAGTTCCTGATGCGCAACGCCGACCGCCCGCTCAGCCGTGCCACGCTGATGGAGCACGTCTGGGGGATCCGCTTCGACCCGGGCACCAACATCGTGGACGTGTGCGTGAACTCGCTGCGCAACAAGCTGCAGGACCGCGACCGCGGGCTGATCCAGACGGTGCGCGGCGTGGGCTACGTGGTGCGCAACCCCGAGGAGCGGGTGGAGGCGGCGGAATGACGCACACCCCGCCGCCGGCCACGCTGAACGGCGCGCCGCCCTCCGCCGCGGCGACGGCCGTGCGCCCGCCGGAGAGCACGGGCGGGACGCCCTCCCCGTCGCCGCAGACGGGGGGGACGGGGAAGCGTGTGCGCGCGTGGTCGCTGCGGCGGGAGATCGTGGTCGGCTATTCGGCGGTGCTGCTGATCGCCCTCGCGCTCTTCGCCTTCGCCACCTACCTGATCCTGCGGCAGACGCTGGCCAGAACGGGCACGCAGTCGCTGCGCGAGACGGCCGCCGCGGCCGAGCAGCTCATCCTCCCCGCCAACATCCCGCGCATCGCGGTGGAAGAGACGCGCCTGCCGCCCGCGCCAGGCGAGGTGGAGGCGCTGCGCCGCCGCAGCCGGCTCGCGACGGGCGACGTGGTCCAGATCTTCGTGGCCCGCAGCGGCGAGGTGGAGAAGCGGGCGCTGCGCTCCTTCGCCTTCATCGCCCTGCTGCTGATCCCGGTGACCGCGCTGGCGGCGGCGGGGGTGGGATACAGCGTCGCGAACCGCATCCTCAAGCCGCTCAACCGCCTGGTGACGGCCACGCGGGAGATCGGCGGCATCGCCGCGCTGGGGCGGCGGGTGGAAGAGCCGGAGCATCCCACGGAGCTACGCGACCTGTCGCGTTCGTTCAACGAGATGCTGGCGCGGCTGCAGCGCGCGGTGGAAACGCTGCGCAGCTTCACCGCCGACGCCAGCCACGAGCTGCGCACCCCGCTCACGGCCATCCGCGGCACGGCCGAGGTGGCGCTCACCCGCGAGCGCGACGCCGAGGAGCTGCGCGAGACCCTGGGCGAGGTGCTGGACGAGACGCAGCAGATGCTGCGGCTGGTGGAGGACCTGCTCACCCTGGCGCGCGGCGACCAGGCGGTGGCGCCGGCGATGGAGCCGGTGGACGTGGCCGCCGTGCTGCGCGACGTGCAGGACGTCGGCGAGGCGCTGGCCATGGGGAAGGAGGTCGAGGTGCGGCTGGAGACGGCCGAGCACATGACCGTGCTGGGCGCGGCCGGGCCGCTCCGCCGGCTGTTCCTCAACCTCGTCTCCAACGCGGTGAAGTTCACCGAGCGCGGCGCGGTGACCATCGCCGCGCGGATGGTGGACGAGCCGGTGGCCGCCGCGCCCGCGCCGCCAGCCGAGGACGGGCAGGCGCCGCTCCCGGTGCCGGTGCCGCGGTCGCGCAGGTGCGTGGAGGTGACGGTGACGGACACCGGCGTCGGCATCGCACCCGAGGCGCTGCCGCGCGTGTTCGACCGCTTCTACCGCGCCGACGCGGCCCGCGAGCGCAGCGGCGGCACCGGGCTTGGGCTGGCGATCGCGCGGATGATCGCGGAGCAGCACGGTGGCACGCTCGCCGCGCGCAGCCGCATCGGCCAGGGGAGCACCTTTACCGTCCGCCTCCCGGCGCGGGAGACGCCGGCGTAAACAGCAGGTCTCACGCAGAGCAGCAGAGGCAGCAGAGATGAGTTCTCCGCTGCCTCTGCTGCTCTGCGTGAGACAAGTCTTTTTCCGTATTCGATAGCACGCGTGCGTTGCGGCGTGCAGCCGCGGCGCGCGCGAAGCCCGGCTCCGCGCATCACGCGGAACACGACCAAATCTTCGTCTTCTTCTGTTTGCGGGAAGGTACTGCGGGAACGGTCAGGTGGCGGGGGCGGGGACGCGGTTGAGGAAGGCCTCGGCGCGCTCCAGCACCGCCCGCTTGCCGGGAAAGCGCAGCAGGCGGTGGGCCTCGTCGTACGGCGCCCAGCGGAACGCCTCGGCTTCGTGGCTGATGGTGACGGCGTCGGTGTTGGACTCGGCCAGGAAGTACACCACGCGCTTGACGATGAGCGTGCGCTCCTCGCCCTTGCCCTGCGTGAAGACGTAGCGTTCCTCCTCGCGGAAGCCGTGCAGCACGCGGTAGTCGCTCTGCCGCATCCCGGCTTCCTCCTGCAGCTCGCGCTCGGCCGCGATCTCGTCGGTCTCGCCCGCCTCGACCCCGCCCTTGGGAAACTCCCAGATGGGCCGCCGCGTGAGCGCCGAGCGCACCAGCAGGTAGCGCCGCCCGCCGTCCGCGACGTGGTACAGCACGATTCCCGCGGCTGTCTGTGAAACCCTCCTCATCCACCCTCCGGGCGGCCGGTTCGCGGACGGAAAACCTGCTCCAATCTGCTACGAAAAAACCCGCCGGGCAACGGGCATCTCTTTTGCGCCGCAGCGTTTTGCTCGACTTCTCCTGATCAGCACCACGCAAACTTATGGCCGAGCCGGACACCCGTCCCGCCCCGCCGCGCGCCGACGACGAGGCGCGCACGCTGGGCGAGCTCTTCCGCCGCCTGAGCGCCGACGCGTCCGCGCTGATCCGGCAGGAGATGGCGCTGGCCCGCGCCGAGCTGCGCCGCAACGTCCGCGCGCTCGCCGCCGACGCGGGGCGCGTGGCCGCCGGCGGCTTCGTGGCCGCGCTCGGCGCGCTCGTCCTGCTCGAGGCGCTGGTCTTCGGGCTGGGCGACGCGATGGGGCGGCGCTACTGGCTCTCCGCGCTGATCGTCGCCGCCGTGCTCCTCGCCGCCGGCGGCGCGATGCTCGCGATCGGGATGCGGCGCGCGCGCACCCGCCGGCTCGCCCCCGCGGAGACGCTGGAGTCGCTGCGCGAGACAGGCGGCTGGGCGCGCGACGAAGTCTCCGGGCTCAGGGAGACGCTCACCGGCGACGGCGCAGCGCCTCCCGCCGCCCGCGCGCACTCCCCCGCCCCGCGCGCGATCGCGTCTCCAGGAACAGCGGTCCGGGGGGATGGAGATCGCGCCACCTCCCCCACCCGCGCGGACGGACCGCCTCGCGAGTGGCCGCTGTGGAAGCGCGTCCGCGCCAAGATGAAGCAGGACGACGTCTCCAACCAGGCGGCCAAGGTCGCGTACTACTTCTTCATGTCGCTGCCGCCGCTGCTGATGGCGGGGTTCGGCGCGGCGGGGATCTTCGGCGGCGACCGGACGGCGGACACGGTGACCGCCAATCTCCAGTCCAACCTGCCGGCCGAGGCGGGCGCGCTGGTGAACGGCTTCGTCACCGAGGTCGTGCGCAAGGACCACCCCGGCCTCCTCTCCATCGGCCTGCTGCTGGCGCTCTGGTCCGGCTCGGCCGTGTTCATCGCGCTGGAAGACTCGCTGAACGCCGCCTGGGGGGTGACCTCCACGCGCGGCTTCGTGAAGCGCCGCGCCGTCGCGGTGGGCACGCTGGTCGGCGTCGGCGCGCTGTTCCTCGCCGGGAGCGTGGTCCTGCTCGCCGGCGGCGCCATCGCCGAAGGGTGGGGATTGGGGATGGCGTGGAAGATCCTGCAGTGGCCGCTGGGGCTGGCGCTGGTGGTCGGCGCCTTCTGGATCGTCTACTACGTGCTCCCCGGCGCCGACCAGCGGCGGCACAAGGGAACGCTGCTGAAGGCCAGCGCCCTGGCCGCCGGGCTGTGGCTGCTGGCAACGCTCGGGTTCCGCCTGTACGCGGCCAACTTCGGCTCGTACAGCAAGACGTACGGCCTGCTGGGCGGGATCATCGTGCTGCTGCTGTGGATGTACTACACGTCGACGGTGATCCTGCTGGGCGGCGAGGTGGCGTCGGAGATGGAGCGCGGCTGACCCGCCGGCGGCGCGGCCGGCCCGCGCGTCGTTGGACAAAATTGAATTCGCGTGACGACGGGGTTATGTTCGATCCATATCGATGACCCCCGGCCGCCGGCGAAGCCATCCGCTTTGCCGGCGGCAGCTGGTCCAGACGCCGGCGCGTGCCGTAAGCGCCGTCGCATTTTCATGATCGCCGACTGCGGTGGCCGGCACGGTTGATGGCTCGTGGACGATCATATCCTCTCCCAGGTCGAATCTCCGCCGGAAGATCAGCCGGCCGACCGTCCGCTCGCCGCGGCAAGGCTGGCCGCCCGTGCACTCTCGCTTCCCGTCGCATTCGCGGGAGAGGGCGAGGCGCTGCGGATCCATTCTCCCGGCGTCGTTCTGGGGGATGAAGCCCGCGCGTTCCTGGCCCGCCTCTGCGCGCGCGTAGCCACGAGCGGCGAGCCGACCTGCGCCGCGACGCTCCCGAAGAACGAAGGCGCCGCGCCGCTGAAGGCGTTCGCCGCGGTGCCGCTGGCGGGCGGATGCATCGGCGTTGCGGGGACGCGGACGCGGCGCTGGACGGCCGAGGACCGCGCCGCGCTGGCCGACGCGGCATCGCTCGCCTATTCCCCGTCGACCGAAAACTCCGACGCCGAGCCCGCCCGGAAGTCGTCGCGGCCGGGGTACGCCGTCTTCCGCGCGATGTTCGAGGCGTCCGGCGTGGGGCTGGCCGTGCTCGACCTGGGCGGCCGCATCCTGCGCGCGAACCGGCCGCTGGCAATGATGCTGGGGATTCGTCCCGCGCGGCTCTTCGGCCGTCCCCTCGCGCGCTTCGTCGCGGGAGACGACGAGGCCGCGTCCGGTCTCCGCGCCGCCCTCGCCGAGGCGCGCGAGGTGGAGGGCGACGAGGACGTGCGCCTGATCGGCCGCGGCGGGCGCGAGGCGTGGGCGCGCGTGCGGGTGACCGTGCGCCGGCGCGGCGGCCGCCCGGTGTTCGCGCTGGCGATGGTGGAAGACGTCACCGACCGCCGCCGCGCCGCCGAGGCCGAGCGACGGCGCGCCGCCGTGCTGGAGCTGACGCGCGCCGTCACCGGCGCCGCCAACCGCGCGTCGACGCTCGAGGGCGTGCTGCGCGAGGCTCTGGAGCTGCTCTGCCGGCACACCGGCTGGCCCGCCGGCCACGTGTGGACGCGCGACGGCGACGGCGCGCTCGCGTCCAGCGGCATCTGGCGCCTGGCCGATGAGGCGCGCTTCGCGGCGCTGCGGGCGGCCACGGCGGCGCTGCGCTTCGCGCCGGGCCAGGGGCTGCCGGGCCGCGCGGCGGAGCGCGGCGCGGCGCTGTGGGTGGAAGACGTGGCGGCCGAGCCGTGGTTCGCCCGCGCGGCGGAGTCGGCCGGCGTGCGCGGCGCGGTGGCCTGGCCCATCCGCGCCGAGGGCGAGGTGGTGGCCGTGGTCGAGTTCTTCTCCGACCACCCCCAGCAGCCCGACCCGGAGCTCGACGAGCTGCTGGCCACGCTGGGAACGCAGCTGGGCCTGGTGGTGGAGCGCGAGCGGATCGCCGCACGGCTGCGCGAAAGCCGGCGCGAGCTGTCCACGCTGCTGGGCAACCTGCCGGGGATGGCGTACCGCTGCCGCAACGACCGGCGCTGGACGATGGAGCTGGCCAGCGAGGGCGCGCTGGCGCTGACCGGCTACGCGCCGGAAGAGCTGGTCGGCAACGCCGTGGCGGCCTACGGCGACCTGATCGTCCCCGCCGACCGCGAGCGGGTGTGGAACGAGGTGCAGGAAGCCGTGGCGAAGGGGGAGCCGTTCGAGCTGGAATACCGGCTGGTCACGCGCGGCGGCCACGAGCGCTGGATGCGCGAGACCGGGGTGGCCGTCTCCGCGCCGGGGCCGCCGGTGATGCTGGAGGGGTTCATCACCGACGTCACCCAGCGGCGCCTGGCCGAGACCGCGCTCCGCCGCAGCGGCGACTACTTCCGCGCGCTGATCGAGACCTCGGGCGAGGTGGTGGCCGTGGGCAACGCGGACGGCACCTTCCGCTACGCCTCGCCGGCGGTCGAGCGGGTGACCGGCTTCACCGCGCGCGAGTGGTCGCGGATGCCTCTGCTGGACCGCGTGCACCCCGACGACCTCCCCGAGGTGCGCGCGCACTTCGAGCGGCTGCTGCGCGAGCCCGGCGCCAGCATCGACACCGAGTTCCGCCTGCGCCACCGCACCGGGCGCTACTGCGTGGTCGAGGTGGTCGCGCGCAACCTGCTCGACGACCCGGCGGTCAGCGGGATCGTCTACAACGCCCGCGACGTCACCGGGCGCCGCGAGAGCGAGGAGGCGCTCCGGCGGCGCGAGCGGCACTTCCGCTCGCTGATCGAGAACGCGCACGACATCATCACCGTGCTGGAGGGCGACGGCGACGTGCGCTTCGCCAGCCCGTCGGTGGAGCGCGCGCTGGGCTACGACCGCCACGAGCTGGCGGGCACCTACCTCTTCGAGCTCGTCCACCCCGACGACGTCCCCGCCGTGCTGGAGGTGTTCGACCGCGCCATGCGCGCGCCGGGACAGCCGCAGCGGCTGGAGTTCCGCCTGCGCGCGGCGGGCGGCTCGTACCGCACCCTCGAAGCCATCTCCACCTCGCTCCTGCACGACCCGGCGGTCGCGGGCATCGTGGTGAACTCGCGCGACGTCACCGAGCGGCGCGAGGCCGAGGAGGCGCTCCTCGCGTCGCAGCAGCAGCTGCTGCAGGCGCAGAAGATGGACGCCGTGGGCCGCCTGGCCGGCGGGGTGGCGCACGACTTCAACAACCTGCTCACCGCCATCCGCGGCAACGCCGAGCTGCTGCTGCTCGACATCCCCCCCGGCGACCCGCGTCGCGAGGACGTGGAGGAGATCCGCAAGGCGTCGGACCGCGCGGCCACGCTGACTCGCCAGCTCCTCGCCTTCAGCCGCCGGCAGGTGCTGCAGCCGCGCGTCCTCGGCCTGAACGGCGTGGTGCGCGAGATGGAGCGGATGCTGCGCCGCCTGATCGGCGAGGACGTGGAGCTGGAGACGCGGCTGGAGCCCGAGCTGGGGCAGGTGCGCGCCGACCCGGGACAGGTCGAGCAGGTGATCCTGAACCTGGCCGTCAACGCGCGCGACGCCATGCCGGCCGGCGGGCGGCTGACGGTGGAGACGCGCAACGCGGTGCTGGACGAGGAGATGAAGCGCGCCTTCCCCTACGTGGTCCCCGGCGCGTACGTGATGCTGTGCGTGAGCGACACCGGCCAGGGGATGGACGCGGAGACGCGCGAGCGCGCCTTCGAGCCCTTCTTCACCACCAAGCCGGCGGGGCGCGGCACCGGGCTGGGGCTGTCGACCGTCTACGGCATCGTCAAGCAGAGCGGCGGCTTCGTGTGGATCGACTCGGAGCTGGGGCGCGGCACCGCCATCCGCATCTACCTCCCGCCGGTCGACGGCCCCGCGCCCGACGCGTCCGAGCCCGTCGCGGCGGCGATCGCCGCGAAGGGGTCGGGGACGGTGCTGCTGGCCGAGGACGAGGTGACGGTGCGGCGGCTGGCCGTGCGCGTGCTGCGGCGCGGCGGCTACACCGTGCTCGCGGCGGCCGACGGCGAGGAGGCGATGCGGCTCGCGGCCGGGCACCCGGGGCGCATCGACCTGCTGGTGACCGACGTGGTGATGCCGCGGCTGGGCGGGCGCGGCCTGGCGCAGCGGCTGCGCGAGGCGCGGCCGGGCGTGCCGGTGCTCTACATCTCCGGCTACAACGAGGAGGCGGTGGAGCACCACGGCGTGCTCGACCCCGGCACCGCCTTCCTGGGCAAGCCCTTCACCGCCGAGCAGCTCCTCACCGCCGTCGCCAGCGCGCTCGGCGAGCGAAAGAACTGAAACAGAAAAGTCTCACGCAGAGTCAGCAGGGTCAGCAGTTG
>DASUYB010000183.1 GCA_036377595.1 Longimicrobium sp.
CCGCGGTAGTCGCGCGCCCAGTCGTGGCGCACGGGCAGGCCGAGCTCGTCCACCTCGCCCGACGTGTCGCCATACAGCGCGAACTCGCGCACGCCGCCCGACGCGCGCCCCTGCATCTCCTCCTTCATCCCCGCGTGGGCCACGACCAGGCGGCCGCCGTCGAATACGTAGTGGCTCACCAGCCCGTCCAGGAAATCCGCCACCTTGTCGCGGAACTCCGCCGTCTCCCCCGCCAGCTCGTCCAGAGACTGCTGCAGGCCGTGCTTCATCTGCACGTTCCGGCCGCGCAGCGCCTTCACCAGCTTCACGTCGTGGTTGCCGGGGACGGCGTACGCGCTCCCCGCCTCCACCATGGCCATGGCGATGCGGAGCGTGTCGACCACGCGCGGCCCGCGGTCCACCAGGTCGCCGACGAAGACGGCGCGGCGGCCCTCCGGGTGGCGGCGCACGCCGTCCTCGCCGGCCGCATAGCCCAGCCGGTCGAGCAGCGTCTCCAGCTCGTCCGCGCACCCGTGCACGTCGCCGACGACGTCGAACGGGCCCGCGTCGTCCTTGCGGTTGTTCCACAGCGGCTCGCGCACGATGGCCGCCGTCTCCACCTCGGCGGCGGAGTCGAGGAACCAGACGTGGCGGAACCCCTCGCGGCGCAGGTCGCGCAGCCCGCGGCGGAGCTGCGCGTGCTGCTGGGGGATGACATGCGGCGGCACCTGGCGGTCGGTGCGCGCGCGGTTGCGCTCGCTGCACACCCGCTCGGGGAGGTTGAGCACGATGGCGACAGGGAGCGTGTGGCACTCGCGCGCCAGCGCCACCAGCGGCTTGCGCGACGCAGGCTGCACGTTGGTGGCGTCGACCACGGTCATCCGCCCCGCGCGCAGCCGCCGCCCGCGCGACGAAGTGCAGCACGTCGAAGGCGTCGGTGGTGGCGCTCTGGTCGTTCTCGTCGTCGCGCACCATGGCGCGGAAGAAATCGCTCGACAGCACCTCCGTGGGCAGGAAGTGCTTGCGCGCGAACGTCGACTTGCCGCAGCCGGAGACGCCGACCAGCACCACCAGCGACATCTCGGGGATGCGGATGACGGGCGCCTCGCGGCGGCAGGAGTCTCGGTCATGCTCGGCGCGCCGGGTCGGGGCGCGCACGGTGGGTTCGGTCATGTGGATGGCTGCAGGTGGATCAAGGTGCTTCGAGCCGATGCCGGTGCGGCCGCAGCCGCGGTTCCCCCCCACCCCCGGCCCCTCCCCCACGAGGGGGGAGGGATGGGGGAGGGGAGACCTCAGCGCGATGGACTGTTCGTCGCGGGCAGCCTGCGCAGCAGGCTGCCCAATGTTCCAGCTGTGGGTTTACCCGCCCGTGATACGAGGCCCTTCACACCGTCGTGGCGACCGCACCCTCGCCCAGCCTCAGGCGCAGCAGCAGGTCGTGCAGCGCGGCTCGGGCGGTGGGCTCGGGCGGGAGCGAGCTTGCTTCCGCGGCCTCGACCAGCGCGATGCTCAGGCGCAGGTACTCGGCGCGGTGGAAGCCCACGTCCGCGTCGCCGAGGACGGACTGCTCGGCGCCCTGCGTCTTGCGCGCGATCAGCTCGTCCACGTACGGCAGGCGCATCTCCGCGTTGCACGCGGGGAGCGAGGCGTTCACCTCCCCCGTGCGCATCAGGTGGATGCCGGACAGCAGCACGCGGTACACGTACAGCAGCGGCTTCACGCGGCGCGGCTCCTCCCTCTCGAACAGCCGCCACTGGTTGGCCGCGAACCCCAGATAGTGCCGCACGCACCCGCGCGTGATGCACCCGCGCGCGATCTCCTTCAACTCTTCGTGCTCGGGCGTGGAGTGCACCACCAGCGGCGAGTAGAGCTGCTCCAGCACGTAGCCGTTGTTGCGCAGCAGCAGCGAGAAGAACTTGCGCGCGTCGTGCGTCACCAGGTCGATCTCCGCCCCGCCGCGCACGTGCGACACCTTCACCGTGTCCGCGCCCGCGTCCAGCCCCGCCACGGCGGACAGCGGCAGCAGGTGCGCGCCGCGCAGGTCCCAGTCCGAGTCCGCCGACGCGAATCCGTACAGGTGCGCCCCGCTCACCGTCGCGAACAGCAGCGGAAACGGGTGCTCGTGCACCTCGGCAGTGAGCCGTTCGTCATTCATCACGTTCATGGTCTTGCCATCCAGAAAAGAACAACTGCGTCGTGGGCGTGTCCTTCCGCTTCGCTCCGGGCCGGGCTGCGCGCGCGGTAGGCCACGATACCGTTGTGGCTGTGGCCCTCCGGGCGCGCGTCCCTCACGCAACGGTCCGCTCCGGACGCCGAGGTTTTCCCAGCGAACCGTACACCGAGTAGAAAGCATTCCAGCTTCCGTACAGCGCTCTAACTGCGAACGTACAGACGTCGGAGATAGCGTCACCTTCAGGGCGAACTTGGTTGTACGTCTCGCGTATGTAGTTAGGACCCTCCTCATACGTAATATCCACAGCGTTCTGGGCAATCGCGTGGGTGTGCCAAGACAGCATAGCATAAAGACGAGCCACGTCCTCACCACACGACTCTCGAATAATTTCGCTCCACCCCCTACCACTGTGGTGTTTGTAGCGATTGAAGCGGCGCTTTATTGCCTTCACTGCATCCGGAAATTCGCTTTCAGCAGCTACTACAGCAGCATCGAGGTCGCTTCTCTGCTTTCCCGGAGGCGCTCCGATCACCAACAATGTCCAGACAGTATTTTCGACCGCGCGTGGAAATGCTTTCGCTGGATCAGCGAGCAGATATTCGATCTCCGCCCAAACTTCCAGCATGGCTCGTGTGAGTGGGTATGCTGCCTCGGAAAGTCCGTGTGCTGAAAGTCGGTATACGCTGCGACCGTAAACGATTTGCGCCCGGAGCAAAGGGAGCACAGTCGTCAGCGGCAAGTACATCTCAGTAGAGAGGTCGTCGAACTGTAGGTCAGATCGACACCCGCTTGAAAGTCGCGCGACCAGCCATCCCAAGAGGTGACGCTCGTCCTCAAACGCATCGTCGTTCTTGGGCGACTTTGGTAGTGGAGGAATCATCGTCTCGGCTTGCTGGGATGGGCGATCGCCGACCTTCGTGCCCGCACGAGATAGTCGTTCGCCCACGCGTAGTCCGGCCGCTCCGGCAGGCTCGTCGTCTCATATGCCGCGTCGAACTCGCGGTGCAGCGACAGGCGCCAGGCGTTCACCTCCTCCCACGGCAGCTCGGCGCGCTTCACCGCCAGCAGCCGCTCGCGCCAGGGGCCCACATCCACCGGCACGTATCCCTCGCGCAGCGTGGTCACGCCGGCGAGGAGGAGGCGGATCAGGTGCATGGCGTGCTTCCACTTCGGCGCGCCGGTGGTGCGGAAGTCCTGCTCCAGCCGCTTGAACTGGCTCATCACGTAGCCGTTGTACGTCTGGTAGACCACGCGGCTCAGGAACCGCCCGCGCTCCTCCAGCAGCTCCCGCGCGACGAAGGCGACGTGCTCGACCAGCGGGGTGTACAGGCACTCCAGGATGTTGGGGTTGGCCTTCAGCGCCAGCACCACGAACTTCTGCATCTCCCAGAACACCACCTCGGCGTCGCGGTCCTCCAGCTGCTCGGGCACGCCGTACAGCGACCAGTGCAGCTCCGCCGGCGGCAGGTACACGCCACGCACGTCCACGTCCGACGCGTCGCTGGCCAGCCCGTACGCGCGCGAGCCCACGATACAGCGGTAGACCACGTGCTCGTACAGGTCGTGCTCGCGCAGCACGGCCGCCGGATCGCCGATCTCCCCCGCCTGCGCCTGCTTGCGGATGGAGAGCTCCTGCCGCTTCAGCGACACCTCGGCGCCGTCCGGCAGGCGCACGCGGTAGGCGTGGCTCGCGTCCGCCGGCGCGCCGACGACCACGCCCACGGCGCCGGCCGGGCAGATCGGCTCCCCCGCGCCCGTCGTCACCGCGCGGCGCACCACCACCTGCGTGCCGGTGGGGATGATCAGGTGCGGGTTGGTCATCGTCTTTCGTCCCTGAACGGATCTTTGTAGATGCTGAGTCCCCATCGCTCCGCACGACGGACGTCATCTGTCGTCGCGAGGCGATGGTCGATTCCGAGCCGACCAGCCTCGCGCAGTTTGCGAGGCTTCCCGTAGTTGTTGCTGCGGCGCTGCGGCTTCAGCCGCCGGTGAGCGTGAAGATCGCCATCTGCGTGGGCGGGCCGACTTCCTCGTCCACCGGGCCGACGGGCGCGTACCGGACCGTGTAGCCGTACGTCTCCGCTACGCGGCCGGCCCACGCCGCCAGCTCCGCGCGCGTCCACTCGAAGCGGTGGTCGCGGTGGCGGAACCGGCCCGCGGGGAGCGACGGCCAGCGCACGTTGTACTCGGCGTTCGGCGTGGTCAGCACCACCGTGCCCGGCCGCGCGCCGCCGAACACCACGCGCTCGAACGCGGAGAGCCGCGGCGGGTCCAGGTGCTCGATCACCTCCACGACGGCCGCCGCGTCGAAGCCGTCCAGCCGCCGGTCGCGGTACATCAGGGAGCCGTGCACCAGGCGGATGCGCGCGCGCTGCCGCTCGTTCATCCGCTCCAGCTTCAGCCGCTCGCCCGCGATCTCCAGCGAGCGGTGGGCGACGTCCATCCCCACGATCTCCGTGAGCTGCGGCTCGCGGACGAGCTTGCGCAGCAGGTTCCCCTCGCCGCAGCCCAGGTCGACCATGCGCGCGGCGCCGCTCTCCTTCAGCGCGTCGACCACCGCGGCCAGGCGCTGCTCGTTCAGGCTCAGCGTGCGCTCGGCGGCCTGCTCCTCGGCGTCGCGCGCCTCCTCCTTCGCCTCCTCGCCGGGCTCCTCCGGCTCCACCAGCCGGGCGATGGCGTCGTGCACCAGCGACCGCCGGTGCTTCAGGTAGCGCCGGGCGATGGCCTCGCGCTCGGGGTGCGCCGCCAGCCACCCCTCGCCGTGGCGAAGGAGCTTCTCCACCTCGTCGTCGCCCACGTAGTAGTGCTTGGCGCCGTCGAGCACGGGGATGAGCACGTACAGGTGCGTCAGCATCTCCGCGAGCCGCTTCTCCGCGCGCAGGGTGACGGAGAAGTAGCGGCTGGCGCCCCATTCCGGCTGCGCGGGGTCCAGCGGCAGCGCCTCGGCGGAGACCTCGTAGCCCAGCGGCTCGAAGAGCCGGCGCAGGAACGCCTCGCCGCCGCGGCACGGCAGCACGGCGATGCGCGCCACCAGCGGGATCGGCGCGGCGGCCAGCTCCGGGCGCTCGCGGCTGGTGCCCGCCATCGCGCTCCGCATCACCCGCGACAGGGCGACGGAGAGGAACGACGACGCGGCGTACGGCCGGCCGTTGACGTACTGGTCCAGCCCGCCCTCGGCGCGCCCGCGGCCGCGCACCAGCCCGACGGGATCGACATCCAGCAGCAGCGCCGCCGTGCACGCCTCGTCGTCCGCGCGCGGGTAGAAGACGTGCGCCTGCCCGAACCCCAGCTCGAAGCTCTGCGCCCGCGCGGGGTTCTTCTTCAGCAGGTACCCCCAGGTCCGTCGCCGGCCGGTGCGTGGTGGTGATGGTCAGCAGCATCGCCGGGATTTACCTCGTCGGAAGATCTGGTCAGCGTTACTCAATCGGCCGCCATTTACCCGTGGCTGGGTCCCGGTGAACGAGCGATTCCAGTGGTTCGTCCGCGCTCCGGCGATACCGTTGTACCACGATCTGGTCGGGATGCCGCAGTTGTATGGCAACGAATTCTGCCGCGCGCTGCGGACTCGTCGCCGAGTACATCATCCCTGCGACTAGACGCTCAACGTCGAATGCGTCGAACACCATCTCCTGGCCGAACCCCGTCAACATCCAGCCGTCCTCCTCTGTCCGGTCCACAGTGACGCCGGCGCGCCGGAAGGCCTCTCGCCACACGGTGAGGCGCGCCACCGTAACGAAGACGATGTCGCCGAACAGAAGAGCGGCCCTATGCGCGGCCGGAAGATTCCACGCGAGCACGGGGGTCACGACCGCCGAGAGCTCGTCACGGTATGCGAGTTCTACCGAGCTCCACATGCCCCACTCATTGGGGTTTGCATCGATCTCTGCCCTACGCACCAGCTCCCAGATTGATTCCCGCGGCGTTGAGGGATCGAGGGAGATCAAGGGCGCCGCGACGTATGCCACGCCGGGTTCGGCAAGGTCGCAGGCCTTCTGGCCCGACAATGCACGAGAGAGGACACCCTGGACTGACCTCCAGTTGCCGCGCAGCACCGGGGTTGCATACCTGAATGTGCTCGTGAGCGCATCGAACGATCGCTTCGTTTCTGCGTCCACCTCCTTCGTCTGTCGGGTGCCGCGATCATCAAAGGTGGCGGACGGCACCTTGGCGCCGAACACGCGGGCGAATCGCTCCATCTCGTCCGGATAGACCTGGAAAGCCGCGCTGTGTCCGTGAAGGAACACCGACAACGATCCATTACTTTCCCTCCGTGCCTTCGCCTCGAAACTGCTCGGTACGGGCCAACGGCTACCCAGGATGAGGACGTCGCCCACGCCCCAGCACCGCGTGAGGTCGGTGAGCACCGCCGCGTACTCGCTGCTCTTTTCAGCCGCCTCTAGGATGTGGAAGTAGCTGTCCACCGCGCTTCCGGACGGAAGCGTATGGGATCGCCGGCGGTGGTGCAGCTTGATATACCTCGGATCGTTGCGCGCGAGCGACCAAGCGAGTGCGTCTCCAATCTGTTTCGCGATCGAGATACGTTCCTTCAGCAGGCGTTCCTGATACTCCAGCGCGCGGAGATGCGCCGGCCGCAACTCACGGCCGCACCTCCTCCGCTTCCACGTGCGGTTGCGGGGGGTGCGGCGGCGCCTGAGCGTGGAAAGCCTGTGCTCGGCAAAGCTGACTGCATGCCACAGGTCCATCTGGAGCGCACCGAAGCGCAGTTCTTGGGTGCCAAAGAGGTGGGCCACCTGCGCTGCCAGGAGCATGTTCTCCGCGCGCATCAGTCCATTCACCCGGGAAATCCCCGCCGCCACGTTCAGCTCTCCTTGCCTTCGATGTCCCGGCACGCCGGGCGAATCAATCCTTGTACGGATCGATCTCCCCGGCGCCGGCCATGACCACCACCAGCGGGTGCAGCACGTGCAGCACCTCGATGGTGGGGCCCTGCGCCTCCAGCACCTTCGTCAGGCGCCGGTACACCTGCGGCGCCTCGTCCAGCCCGCCGCCGCGCAGGATCACGCCCTTCTTCCCCAGCCACTCCTCCACCATCCTCGGCTGGATCTTCCCGTGGCTCTTGACCATGCCGCGGCGGGTGCGCTTGCCGGCGGCCTCGGTGCGGCTCATCACCCGCCCCGCGCCGTGCACGGTGCTGAACAGCGCCTCCCGCTGCGTCCGCGCGACCTCGCTCTCCGGGTCGGCGGCGGCGCCGCGCACGATCACCGCGTCGTCGCCCATCGACCCGCCGACGAAGCCCATCTGCCCCGGAAACGCCGGCGTGGCGCCCTTGCGCACGACGATGTACTCCACCTCCTCGCCCTCGGGCGACCGGTGCGTCTCGCGCCAGGCGAAGTTGTGGTGGTTGTGCACCATCTCCAGCTCGGTGCCGCCCAGCAGTTCCACCACCTTGCGCGCCACCCACTCGCGCCCGGCGTAGGCGTAGCGCCCGGCCAGCTCCATCAGGTGCCAGTAGTCGTGGCCGACGGGCTGGCGCACGTCCAGCAGCACCTCCTTCTCGCGGCCGCGCTGCCCCCAGTCGCCGCCCTGCGACAGCGACAGGAAGTCCGACGCCACGGTGTGCCCGAAGCCGCGGCTGCCGAAGTGCACCCCCACCCACACCGCGCCCGTCTCGTCGGCGAACACGTCCACGTAGTGGTTGCCGCTGCCCACGGTGCCCAGCTGGCGCCGCGCCTTGTCGCGCAGCGTGTCGCGGTAGCCGCCCGTGTTGGGGATGGCGTACCACGCCGGGTCCTGGAACAGCGGGTCGTCCACCGGCGCGTCGTCGGCCTCGTTCCTCCGCCCCAGGCCGAAGGAGATGGTCGATGCTACCTCGTCGGCCACGCGGTTGGCCCGCCGGTCGGTGACCAGCCGGTGCGGATTCCGCCGGATCTCGTCCAGCGTCAGCCGCCTGGTCACGTCCTCGACTGTCAGGTCGGTGCGGATCGCGCAGTTCCCGCACGCGATGTCGAAACCCACGCCCACCACCGAGACGCGGTCGCGGTACGCCGCCACCCCGCCGATCGGCATGGTGAAGCCGACGTGCCCGTCTGCCATCAGCGCGGCGCGCTCGGCCCGGCTCGCGATGTCCTGCAGCTGCCGGATCGTGTTCTCCTCGTGCTGGCCGAAGATCTTCATCTTCCGATCTCCCTTCCTGTCAGATGGACGTGCGGACGATCCGGCCGGCCGCCTGTCCACGGTACAGTCATTTCACGTCCAAAGGTTGACTTGGGCGTCTGTTTAGATATCGTGGATGTAGTTCCCTTTTGTTTTCGACATAAGTCCACACAGAATACCGACTTATGTTGAGACATCCAGCTCGGGTCCACCCCGGTGAAGAGGTTGCCGTACACGGCGTAAAGATCCTAAAGCGCCTCCCGGCGGAAACGGGAACGGGAGAGGAAGCGGAGGCAGGCTCCGTTTTCCGACCACGCTCCAGTCATGAGGAGGTACCATGGTACGCGTGACACTCGACATCTTCTCCGGCCGTCCCAACCCCGTGTGGGAGCTGGACGACGACGCCGCGGCCGACCTGCTCCGGCAGGTGGAAGAGGCGCGCGACATCGTCGGCGGCATCAACACCGGCAGCGGCCGCCTGGGCTTCCGCGGGATGCTGCTGGAATCCGACGACGACGGCCGTGCGCTGCGCGACCGCGAGCTCCCGCGGCAGCTCCGCATCTCGGGCGACCACCCGCACGGGGTGGAGCTGGCGCTGCGCCTGCTGGACGCCCTCGGCCCGCCCCGCGCCGTCGCCGCGCCGCGCGCGGAAGGCATCGACCTGGCGCCGATCCAGGAGCTGGACCTGCGCCGCCTCATCGAGGAGGACGCGGCCGGTTCCACGGGTCGCGGCGAGCCGCGCGGCGGCGTCGAGGGCCGCTCCGACAGCACCGTGAGCGCGGCGGCGCTGAACCCCGCGCCCGTGATCGGCACCGACGCCTCGAGCTGGACCACGCAGGCGCAGGGAAGCTGCCAGATCGAGGTGGCGGCCTTCAACCCCAACTTCTGGAACGTTTCGCCGGTCCAGGCGAACAACAACTGCTACAACTACGCGACCAACCGCCGCACCGACACCTTCGCGCAGCCCGGCAAGGCGGCGGGGCAGCAGGCCACGCAGATGAAGTGCGCCAACGTATCCACCGGTGCACAGGCCGACGGGGCATACCTGGTGCCCAGCTGCGTGCCGAGCGGGCAGGAGCCGCGCTGGTACATGGCCATGGTGGTGTGGCCGGGCGTTGACTACCACTGGTACCGCCTGCAGGCCGAGGGGTACTGGGGGCACAAGCCCGGGCAGACCGCGGCCCGCAACTACGACAACAGCAACGTCGTCATCACCAACCCCGAGACGGCCAACCGTGGCGGCTACCGCAACTTCTGCGGCTACTTCTTCGCCCGGAGCGGGATGGGGATCCGCTGACCCCGCCCGCCGGCGCCGGCGCGTACCCATCGTGGTGCGCGCCGCCGTCGCGGCCCTGCTGCTGACGGCGGGGTGCGCCCGCGGGCGCACCCCGCCCCACCCGGAAAGGGAGATGGCCATGCGCGTGGAAGCCGACCTCTTCAGCGGCCGCCCCAATCCGTCGTTCACCCTCGACACCGGCCAGGCCGACGCCCTGTCCGCTCTCCTGCGCGGCCTTACGCCCGGCGGCGAGCCGCGCGAGCCGCCGGGGCTGGGCTACCGCGGCTTCGTGGTGCGCGACGCGTCGGCCGCGCTCCCCGGCTGCACGGAGCTCCGCGCCTTCCACGGCGTCGTGTCCGCCGACTGCGGCGGCGAGCGCCGACTCCTGGCCGACCCCGGCCGCACGGTGGAGCGCCGCCTGATGGAGCTCGGCCGCGCGCACCTGGAGCCCGGCGTGTACGACGCCATCCAGTCCGAGCTCGGCCAGCCGTAGCACCTTCCCCTTCCTCTTCGACAGGATGCCTGGGCCGGGGACAGCGGACCACCTTCGCCTGCTGTCCCCTCTCCCCTGTCCCCTCGAAATCACCAGTACTCGTCGTCGTCCCAGCGACGATCGGCCTTCTCCTCCTTGTGCCGCGCGTAGTTGAACGCGCGGGAGCGAGAGCGCTGCGTCTCGGTGCTCTCCTCGATGGCCTGCACCTCGTCGGCGCGCACCCACACGCGCTTGCCGGACAGGTCCACGAACTTGAGCCAGCGCGGCCGCCAGAAGCGATCCAGCATCCGCCCCACCCGCGCCGCCGTCTCCGCCGACACGAGGTAGGTGTCGCTGTGCGCCTGGATCATCCAGAAGTCTCCCACCTGCGGCTCCTGCTGTGGATTCTCCTGTTGGGTCCTCGTCTTCGCGTCCATCGGTGTGATTGGTTGGTGTCCTGGGCACCGCGGAGCGGTCTCCCGCTCCGTGGCACCCGTGCGGTCTTCCGGGTCCGGTCCCGTCTCGCGCACCTCCGCGGGGGCGGCGGGCGCGGCCGGGATGACCCGTGCCGCGCCACCTACCGCGCGAAGTCGGCGATCAGCGCCGGCGTGGCCGCGTCGAACCCGACCACGTCCAGCATCCCCGCGTCGTCGGGGTCGGCGATGCTGAACCCGTTCGACGCCATCGCCACGACCACCAGCTTCGCGGCGATCCCGCTGGCCTCGCGGTACTGCCGCAGGGCCTGCGCGGGGTGGACCGACCCGGCCCAGGTCTCGTTGTCCGTGTAGACCACGAACAGGTCGACCTCCCACTTCCGGCCGCGCGCCTCCAGCATCGGCAGCGCGCAGTCGGTCCCGCCGAAGGGCAGGCTGGCCGTCTTCGCCAGCACGTCGTCCAGCCGCTCGCGCGGCGAGATCGACAGCGTCGACAGCCCGGTGGGGAACCCGGCGTGCAGGCTGGGCCGCGTCCCCGCCGTGAAGGCGGTGAAGAAGTGCCGCGGCTCGGTGGCCGCCGTCACCAGCGCCATGGCCGCCGCCGCCTCGCGGCAGCTCACGAAGTCCAGCCCCTGCACCGGGGCCATCATCGACCCCGACACGTCCAGCGCCAGCATCGTGCGCCGTCCGCTCGGCTCCACCGCCCCGAAGGCCAGGTAGAAGGCCGCGTCGAGCGCGTCCACCACCTGGGCCACCGGCGCCCACGTGTGCTTCCCGCGCACCCCCCGCCCGGCGGCGTAGGTGCGCAGCGCCGCCAGCACCTGCACCGGGTGCACGCGCGCCCGCTTCAGCGCGCCCGCGTCGGCGATCCGCGCCGCCACGGTGCGCGACGCGTCGCTCCCCGGCGCCAGCACGCCCACCCGGGTGAGCGTGGCCAGGTTCCGCACCAGCGCGGTGAGCGGCATCTCCTCCAGGAGCGCCTCCCACACCGCCGGCTCGGTGAGCAGCTGCGTGGGCAGCATCTCGCGCGTCAGCCGGTGCTCGCGCACCAGCGCCGCCGCGCGCGCCGGCGCCACCTCCGCCCCGGCGTGCAGCTCCGCCACCGCGCGGACCAGCCGCACGGCCTCGGTGTCGGGCGCCTCGCCCAGCTCGCCGGTGACCGCCCGGCGCAGCAGGGCCCGCTGCTCGTCGTCTGCCGGCCGCGGGTGGGCCAGGCGGAGCGCGTCGCGGTGGCTCCACCCGTCGCGCTGCGGGTACTTCAGGAGCTGGTAGGCCAGCTCGCGGGGCGGCCGGGCCGTGTACCAGCGCCCCACCGCGCGCCGCACGCCGCGCCCCCAGCCGCGGAACGCCTTCACGTACTGCAGCCAGTGGAACAGGTGCGTACCCGTGCGCGCCACGCGCTCGAGCGACGCGAGCGCCGCCGCGCGCGTCGCGGTGTCGCCGAGCCCGGCCGCCATCGCGAGCACGAACAGCGCCGGATCGTTCTTCGGCGCGCGGCCGCTCTCACTGATCTCGACCGTGCGCTGCACGACACGGACGCCGTCCTCGGCGAGGCAGTCGACGACCGCCTTCGCGTTCTCCACCGTGAGCTCGCGCTCGCCGATGTAGTACGTGCCCCCCTCGGCGCCGAGCACGAGGAAGCGATCGAGCCGCGTCCAGTGATCGACGGCCCAGGCGTAGCCTCCGGCCGAGTTGGGGATCTGGGTGGAACCGGGGATCGGCTCGGCCTGCGGCGTCGACAGATGCCGGAGGCGAGTCGAGACGTGCTTC
>DASUYB010000184.1 GCA_036377595.1 Longimicrobium sp.
TGTCCGATCAGTTGCGGGCGCTGGGGATCGCCTACGCGGAAGGGTACGGTGCGGCGAACCTGGACCCCGCACCCGACATGGTGGTGGTGGGGAACGCCATCTCCCGCGGCAACCCGGAGCTGGAGGCAGTGCTCGACCGCCGCCTCCGCTACACATCTGCGGCGGTCGTCATCAAGGAGGAGTTCCTGCGCGACCGGCTGCCGCTGGCGGTGGCCGGGACCCACGGGAAGACGACCACCACCTCGCTGCTGGCGTGGGCCCTCGAGGCCGCCGGACTCGACCCGTCCTTCCTGGTCGGCGGCGTGGTGGAGAATTTCGGCGCCTCCTTCCGCCTCACCGATTCCCCCTACTTCGTGATCGAGGCCGACGAGTACGACACCGCGTATTTCGACAAGGGCCCGAAGATGTGGCACTACCTGCCCTGGGCGGCGGTGCTGAACAATGCCGAGTTCGACCACGCGGACATCTACCGCGACGAGGAGGCGTACCGCTTCGCCTTCGCGCGCTTCATCAACCTCGTTCCCGGCAGCGGCGCGCTGGTGGCCGGGTGGGACTCGCCGATCGTGCGCGAGCTGGCCCCGAAGGCGTTCGCGCCCGTGGAGAGCTTCGCCTACGGGGGGGAGGGGAGATCGGGCGGGGGCGACCATCCCCGTTGGACCGCGGAGGAGGTGGCGTTCGGCGCGGAAGGGACGCGCTTCACCGTGCTGCGCGGCGGGGAGCGCTGGGGCGCGGTGGAGACGCCGCTGACCGGCGCGTTCAACGTGCGCAACTGCCTGGCGGTGATAGCCGCGGCGGAGTTCATCGGCGCGGACCGCGACGGCGTGCGCGAGGGGCTGCGCACCTTCCGCAGCGTCAAGCGCCGGATGGAGGTGCGCGGCGAAGCGCGCGGGGTGACGGTGATCGACGACTTCGCGCACCACCCCACCGCCGTGCGCGAGACCATCGACGCCGTCCGCCAGCGCTACGGGACCCGGCCGGTGGTGGCGATCTTCGAGCCGCGCAGCTACACGGCGCAGCGCCGCGAATTCCAGGACGCGTACCGCCGCGCGTTCGGCTCGGCCGACCAGGTGGTGATGGCGGGCCTCTTCCACCCCGAGCGCTACACCGCGCAGACGGCGATGAACCCGACGGAGCTGGTGGAGGCGTGGAGAGGGGAGGGGAAGGAGGCGTGGTACATCGCCGACCCGGACGAGATCGTCGCGCACCTGGCGCCGCGGCTGCGCGGCGGCGAGGTGGTGCTGGTGATGTCGAACGGCGGCTTCGGCGGCATCCACGAGAAGCTGCTGAAGGCCCTCGCCGACGGCGGGTGAGTGCGTCTATTCGGGTGAGTCGATGCGGCTGGCAAGGCTGGGACGTTGATTCCGCAAGTGGTCGGCGCCGAGCTCGAGGATGCGGCGGACGGTCGCGAGCAGCGCCGTGGACGCGTCGGTCGAGGTGGCGGCGCCCCAGCCGTATTCCAGCGCATGCCTGCGGGCGCGGAGATCGTCGAGGACGTACAGGGCGCCGGCCAGCTCCTTCTCCGACAGCGCGGCGGCGCCCTTGATCGTGATCTCGTGGTGGTTCCCCGCGCGGATCTTCACGTCGCGCGCACGCACGATCGCGTACGCGGCCAGCCGGCCGGCATCGTAGCCCAGGATCGTGCGGTTCTTGGGCGTGAGCTGCGCGGTCGCCGCGTCGTGGTACGTCGAGAGCGCGTTCGCCCAGATGTCCGCCACCTCGTCGTCGCTGGCGGGGCTCGGCTGCAGCCACCCGGCATCGAGAAAGTTCTGGAAGCGGTCGCTCATGCCGCCTTCCTGCCGTCCGCGGGAAGGCGGTCCTCGGAGCCGAGCAGCCAGCGCTTCGGCCCGGTGACGGCGGTGGGAAGGAAGCTGACGCGCGGGTCGTTCCAGCGCACGAACTCGTCCCGGTCGAACAGCTTGAGATCCACCGGCCGCTCGAGCATGAAGTAGACGTCCGCGAGCGCCGCGGAGACTGCGCCGTCGGGAATGTCGCGGCCGTAGACCAGCAGGTCGACGTCGCTGTCGGGGCGGGCGTCGCCGCGGGCAAGGGAGCCGAAGATGAACGCGGCCTCCACGCCGGGAACGCCCATCAGCGCCGCGCGCAGCAGGAGCGGGATGCCGTAGGCGGCTACCAGCTTCTCGATCGCGCGCCACTCGGGCGTGTAGCCGCTGCGCACGTAGACGACGCGCCGCTCCTCGCGCTCGCGGCGGACGAGCCCCATCTCCACCAGCCGGGCGAGCTCCGCCTGCAGTGAGCGCTTGCCGACGCCGGTCGCGCGCTCCAGCGCACGCACGTGCAGCCGCGACTCGGGGCGCGCGACGAAGTGCGCGAGCAGCCGGGCGCGGGCCTCGGAGCCGACGAAGGCGGAGAGCTGGTCCAGTTCCATGCCCTCAATTGTAGGGCGCTCACGCCGCACGTCAATCCGTCCGCTGAGATCCCGTCCCTGGATGCACGAAAGCCCCCGGCGCGGACGACGGGGGCCTCACGCATTTCAATCCGACGCGCTTCAGCCGAGGCGCTTGGGCTCGCCGGCGGTGGCGGCGGGCTGCTCGGCGGCGGAGGCGGCCGGCGTGGTGGGCGCCGACTGCAGGTAGTTCTGCTGCTGGTTGGCCTGGATCGACTGCTCGTCGAGGCCGTTCAGCGAGCGCTTGAAATCACGGATCCCCTTGCCCATCCCGCTGGCCAGCTCGGGAAGCCGCTTGGCGCCGAACAGGAGCAGCAGGACGAAGAAGATCAGGATCATCTCGACGGGGCCGAGTCCGAAACCCATCGGAACCTCCTCAGGAAAGGGAAACGCGGGCGGATGCCCGCGACGTCAGCCGGGAGAGCCGGAGCGCAGCGCCATGAAAGATACATTGAACCGCCGCCGCATTCAATGGTTGCGTCGCCGGCGCGCGCTGCCCCCAACTCGTTCGCAAACAAGATGTTACGCGCGCGTTCCGGCCGCGGTCGGGCAACGGAGGATCTGTCCCGCGCGAATGACGACGCCGTGTAGGGATCTCGCCTACACGTGGGGCTTCTTCCGGACGAGCCGGGCGATCCAGGCTTCCGCGCGCCGCTGCATCTCATGGAGAAAGACACCTGTCTCGCGCGCAACCCTATCTCCCCCAAGCTCTTCCATCTCCCTGGAGGCATCGCTAGCGCATGATTCGGCGGCGGCGGGCGCGAGGCGCTACATTCCCGCTTCCGATCGTCATCGACCCGAATGCGGAGAGGCCGTGCCTTCGCACCGACGCCCGCTCATCCTCGGCCACCGCGGCGCGCCGCGCGAGGCGCCGGAGAACACGATGCGCGCCTTCCGCCTGGCGCTGGAGCAGGGCGCCGACGGGATCGAGCTCGACGTCCAGCCGTCCGCCGACGGGGTGGCGGTCGTCCTGCACGACGACCGCCTCGACCGCACCTCCGACGCGCGCGGCGAGGTGGCGCGGATGACGTGGGACGAGATCTCCGCCGCGCGCGCGGGCGGCGAGCCGGTGCCGCGGCTCGAGGACGTCGCCGCTTGGGCCGCGGAGGCGGACGCGTTCCTGAACGTCGAGATCAAGCGCCCGGGGATCGAGGCCGCCGCGGTGGAGATCGTCGAGCGGGCGGGGCGCACGGACGCGACCCTCTTCTCCTCCTTCCATCCCGAATCCGTGGCGGAGGTCCGGCGGCTGGCGCCCGGCGCGCACTGCTGGCTGCTGACGGAGGTGTGGACGCCAGAGGTGCTGGCGCTGGCGCGCGACCTGGGCGTGGGCGGCATCTGCCTGCACGATCCGCTCGCCGCGCCCGCGGTGCTGGAGACGCTGCGCGCCGCGAAGCTGGGCGTGGTGGTGTGGACGGTGGACAAGCCGGGGCGCATCCGCGCGCTGCTGCGGGCCGGCGTGATGGGCGTCATCACCAATCGCCCCGCGGCGGGCGTGGCGGCGCGCGATGAGGTGGAGCGCGATAGGGAAGCGGCCGCGGGGGGATGACGTCTCCCGCGCGCGGCGGCATCCCCGCGCTGTCCCGTTGTCTCCTGCCCCTGACGCTGGTCCGCCCCTTGCCCTGACTGCCAGCGCGCCCGCCGCGCACGGGCGCACGTTCCAACCGAGGCCGGATCGATGCTCCTGACGATTGCCGCGGCCGCGCTGCTCCAGCAGCAGCCGCAGCGCGACACCACGCCGCGCCGTCCGCGCGCGGACACCATCTACATCGGCCCGCGGCGCGACACCGCCGCCGCGGCGCCGCTGCCCGTGCCGCGAGCCGGGCAGCCGTCCGCCGCGCCCGCGCCCGTCCCGCAGCCCACCGGGCCGTCCCTCGCCGCGGACACGTCGTCCTCGATCTTCGACGCGCCGGGGACGCGCGCGCTGGTGGAGCGCGTGATCCGCGCGGGGAGCCAGGTGCCCGCGGGGCTCGACGACTATGCCGCGCGGATGGACGCCGCCATCTACCTCTCCATCCGCGCCGACTCGGCGCAGGGCGGCGAGCTTCCCGTGACCATCGACGAGTTCGCGGGGCAGGTGATGTGGGCGCGCGGCGAGGGGCTGGAGCAGCGCGTCACCGGCCACCGCGTGCGCATGCTGGCGCCCACGCCGTACACCGTGGGCTCGCTGCTGGAATCGCCCTGGGTGATCCCGCACCTGTACGGCAACACCATCTCCGTCTTCGCGCTCTCCGCCTCGCCGGGCGCGCGCACCCGCATCTCCGTGGCCGTCCATCCGTTCTCGTGGCGGGGGCTCGACTTCTACCACTACACCGCGGGCGACACGGTCCGCGTGCGTACGCAGCAGGGCGTGACCACGCTGGTGCCGGTGACCGTGCGGCTGCGGCCGGGGATCACCGACACCGCGCGCACGGTGGCGGGAACGTTCTACGTGGACGTGGACCGCGCCGCCGTGGCCCGGGCGCGCTTCGGCTTCGTGGAGCGGCGCGGCGGGCTGTTCGCGTCGGAGAGCGGCGTCTACTTCGAGCTGGAGAACGGGCTCGTCTCCGGCCGCTACTGGCTGCCCTACCGCCAGCGCCGCGAGCTGCAGGTGGCCTCGCCCCTGTTCGGCGGCGCGGCGGCGATCCGCATCGTCACCGCCTTCTCCGGCTTCCAGCTGAACCAGGGGTGGCGGCCCGCGCAGCAGGGCCAGCGGCTGGTGCGCGCGCTGGCGCCGGGTGACAGCGCGTTCGCCGGGTTCTCGCGCGCCGTGGGCGAGTTCGCCAACGCGACCGACATCGGCGACTTCGCGGACCTGCGCGCCGCCGTCCGTCCCCCCTCCGCCAACCCCGGCGCGCTGCGGGTGGCGATCCGCTACGAGCGCGGCGACCACCTCTTCCGCTACAACCGCGTGGAGGGCGCGTACCTCGGGCTGGGGGTGCGCGTGGAGCCGGGGAATCCGGACCGGCGCGACTGGGACCTGTACGCGACGGGCGGATGGGCCATCGCGGAGGGGACGGCGCGCGGCGAGGCCTCGGCGCGCTGGCATCCGCAGCCCGCCACCCCCGGCGCCGCGCGGTGGACGCTGGCGGCGACGGGATATCGCCGTCTCCGCGACCTGCAGGCCTTCCGCCCGCCGCTGCAGTGGGACCTGGGATACACGCTTGGCGCGGCACTGGCCGGCTACGACGTGCGCGACTACCTCGACGCCACCGGCGGCGAGCTGCAGCTGACCCGGCGCGCGGGGCCGTTCCTGGCGATGCTGGGCGGACGGTGGGAGCGGCAGGACTCGGTGAGCCGCAACGTCTCCGGCGGGCTGTTCGGCGGCGCCTCGGCCGACTTCCCGCCGCTGGCCGCGGTCGATCCCGGCACGCACGCGGCCGCCGAGGGCGAGCTGCGCTGGGCGCGCGGCGCGGGCGCGCTGTCGCTGGGGAACAGCCTGCTCGCCTCGCTCCGCGGCGAGGTGGGGCTCGCCGACTTCCACACGCAGCGGGTGACGGCGCTCCTTTCCTTCCGCCGCACGGGGAAGTACGTCACGCTCATCGGCCGGGGAGACGCGGGCGTGGTGGCGGGAACGGCGCCGCCGCAGTTCCTTTTCCGCTTCGGGGGGATCGAGGGGCTGCGCGGCTACGAGCGCAACGAGTTCGGCGGGAGCCGCGCGGCGCTGGGACGCGGCCGGCTGCTGCTGCACCTGCCGCCGTACGGCAGCCGGCCGGTGGCGCGCGCGGCGGGCTTCATCATCCCCCCGCTGCGCCCGGCGATCGTCTTCTCCACCGACGCCGGGTGGTCGGACGTGTCGGACGCGTCGGCGCCGGCGCTGGCGCGGCTGGGCTCGTCCGTCACCAACGGCGTGCGCTGGTCGTACGGCACGGGTCTCAGCATCTTCGAGGACGCGCTCTCGATCGAGTACGTGCGGCCGGGAGACGGCGGGAAGGGGAAGTGGTACGTGGGGTTCGTGGGCGCGTTCTGACGGCGCGCGGCCCCGCGCTTGCAACCGGGGCGGGACCGGAGCGCCCGCGCGGCGCCATCATCAGACCACGGGAAAGACGGAGCCGGAGCATGTCGTCCATCAGCCGCCCCCTGGCGGGGCCCTCGTTGACCTTCCGCCTCTCCGAGCAGCTGGCCGGGCTGCGCGCCGAGGAGGCGTACCGCCGCAGCGGCCGCGCCGGGCGCACCCTGGCCAAGTCGGGGCGGCTGCGGGTGGTGCTGCTGGCCGTGGCCGACGGCGTGGTGATCGGCACGCACCAGGCCGACAGCCCCATGACGCTGCAGGTGGTGGAGGGCGGGCTCGGCTACCGCGACGCGGGCGGACAGTACGAGCTCAAGCAGGGCGACCTGCTCTACTTCGGCCCCGGCCAGGCGGAGGACATCCGCGCCACGGCCGAGACGGCGCTGCTCCTCACCATCTCCGCCATCGACGACGACTTCCGGCCGGAGGAGCGGGGGAACTCGTAGTGCCGAGTGTGGCCCGGGTTCGATTGGATCCGCCGCGCTCGGGCCGCTTCCGGATCACGTACAGGCGCGATTGAATCTCACCCAGAGCCGCAGAGGAATGAGCAGCCTCCTCTGCGGCTCTGCGTCCTCTGCGTGAGATTTTTCTTCCTTTTCCATCCGTCCCCGCCCTCTCGTCTTTGATGTCCGTCGGCGTGGAGATGAGCCATCCCGTGCGGGCGTCACATCCGATCGGCCTCCTTCGTTCTCAGGAGACGCGGACAGGGTCGGAGCGGTCGATGTGACCGGCGTCGGAGGGCGGTCGTCACGGCGGGGAAAACATCTGTATGTAACGACGTGACGGGAGTGCGGCGGGCGGGCACGCTTGCGGAAACAGGCCCGCGCAAATACTGTATACGCGCGGCGTTGCGCCGCGAATTCCCCTTGCGCTCCCATACATCCCGGCACGCCGCCCGCGGCGGGCCCGATCACGCTCGAACCCGGGCATCCAGACCCGTGCACGGCCGGCACTGCGGCACGCCGGCGGGTCGCCGCCCCCGCGACGCTGCCCCGCTCGGAACCCGTTGAAGCCGCAACGCCACGCCGTCATCCTGGAGCTCGTCCGCGAGCAGCGCATCTCGTCGCAGGAGGCGCTGCGCGAGCGGCTGGCGCAGCGGGGGATCGAGGTGGCGCAGGCCACCCTCTCGCGTGACATCCGCGAGCTGGGGCTGGTGAAGGTGCCCGACGAGGACGGCGGCTCGGTGTACACCCTGCCGCCGGGGGTGACCGACCCCACGCCGACGCTGGCCCGCCTCCTCCCCAGCCTGTACCTGGGCGCCGACGGGGTGGGCAACCTGCTGGTGGTGAAGACGCTGGTGGGGGGCGCGCAGCCCATCGCGGTGGGGATCGACTGGGAGGAGTGGCCCGAGGTGGTGGGCACCATCGCCGGCGACGACACCGTGCTGGTGATCCTCCGCGACCCCGCGCGCCGCGAGGCCGTCACCCGGCGCATCGAGGAGCTGGCCGGGGTGGAGCGCTGAGGCGCGCGCAGCGGCGCCGGGGCAACGCCCGCGCCGCGGAAGTGCGCCCGTGCCGGTAGCAGGACGTAGCAGAACGTTGACGAACGCGACACGGACGTGTACCGTTCGAGACCGCTATTCCAGACGACTCCCGGCGACCCGATCCCCCCGCCCCCGTGCGGAGGGCCGGCCGCCATTCTCCCGTCGTTCGTTCCCGCAGTCTCCACGCACCGACCCTCTCCACACGGAAAGGAGGACGCCGCCCGCCGGACGGCAGACCGGCAGCAGACAAATCCCTGTCAGGACAACAGTTCACAGCAGTTCAGGAGAACGCAGATGAGTTTCTCGAGTCGTCTAGCCACGGCGCTCGGGGTGGTGGCCGCAGTGGCAGGGCTCGCCGCCTGGAGCCCCGCCGCCGCGCAGCAGACCGGAACGGTCTCGGGTGACGTGACCGCGGCCGGCTCCAGCGAGCCGCTCTCGGGCGTCAGCATCACCGTTTCGGGCACCAACCTGAGCGTGGTGACCAACCAGCAGGGCCACTACGTCCTGCGCAACGTGCCCGGCGGGCGCGCCGTGACCCTGCGCGCCCTGCGCATCGGCTACGTGGAGCAGACCCGCAGCGTGACCGTGCCCGCGGGCGGCGCCGCCACCGCCGACTTCCGCCTGGCCGTGTCGGCCGTGCAGCTGGCCCCCGTGGTGACCACCGCCACCGGCGAGGCGCGCCGCCTGACCGTGGGCAACGTGGTGGGCACCGTCGACGCCGCGCAGGTCACCCAGGAGCGGCCCATCGCCAGCATGTCGGACCTGCTGACCGCCCGCGTGCCGGGCGTGCAGGTGCTTCCCGGCAACTCCACCGGCACCGGCGGCCGCGTGCGCATCCGCGGCACCAGTTCGCTCTCGCTGTCGAACGACCCGATCTACGTGATCGACGGCGTGCGGATGAACTCCGCCACCAACTCGCAGGCGATCGGCGTCGGCGGCTCCACCATGAGCCGCGTGAACGACCTGAACCCCAACGAGATCGAGAGCATCGAGGTGGTGAAGGGGCCCTCGGCCTCGACGCTGTACGGCACCGACGCCGCCAACGGGGTGATCGTGATCCGCACCAAGCGCGGGCGCGTGGGCCGTCCGCAGTGGTCGGTGTACACCGAGCAGGGCGTGGTCACCGACCACAACACCTATCCCACGGCGTACCGCGCCTGGCGCACCGGCACCACCGCCACCACCAACAGCACCAGCGCCAACGGCGTGCAGTGCTTCCTGGTGGACGTGGCCGCGGCCCGCTGCGTTCAGGACAGCGTCACCTCCTTCAACCTGTTCGAGGACAGCCGCACCACGCCGCTGGGCACCGGGCGCCGCGACCTGTACGGGCTGCAGGTGTCGGGCGGCAGCGAGGTGCTGCGCTACTTCGTGTCGAGCGAGCTCGAGGCCGAGACGGGCGTGCTGAAGATCGCCCAGTTCGACGTGGACCGCCTGAACAACCGCGGCATCGACATCCGTGACGAGTGGATGCACCCGAACGCGCTCAACCGCGGCTCGGCGCGCGCCAACCTGAACGTCACGCTGAGCTCCAAGGCCGACTTCGCCGTGAACGCCAACTACATCGTGCTGGCGCAGCGGCTCCCGCAGATCGACAACAACACCACCGGCCTGCAGTCCAGCGCCTACGGCGGCCCGGGCTTCAGCGGCAACGTGACGGCCACCGGCGACTCGCTGCACGGGTACCGGGCCTTCACCCCCGGCGACATCTTCCAGGAGACGGTGCGCCAGGACATCAACCGCTTCATCGGCTCGGTCACCGGCAACTACCGGCCGTTCAGCTGGCTGACCGCGCGCGGCAACTTCGGCGCCGACTTCACCAACCGGGTGGACCGCGACCTGTGCCGCCGCAACAACTGCTCGGACTTCGGCAGCAGCCGCCTGGGCTTCAAGGGCGACTACCGCACCGCCTTCAACGTCTACACGGTCGACGCGGCCGCCACGGCCAACGCGCACCCCACCTCGTGGCTGACCTCGGGGACCACCGTGGGCGCGCAGTACTACCGCAATGTGTTCGACCGCAACGGGATGTACGGCCAGATCCTGCCTCCGGGCGCCACCACGGTGACGGCCGCCTCGGTGGTGACCGGTGACGAGAGCACCACCGAGTCGCGCACCCTGGGCGCCTTCGTCGAGGAGAACCTGGGGATCAACGACCGGCTGTTCATCACCGGCGCGGTGCGCTCGGACCGCAACAGCGCGTTCGGCGCCGACTTCAAGACGGTGTTCTATCCCAAGCTGTCGGTGAGCTGGGTGGTGTCGGAGGAGGGCTTCTTCCCCCACATGGGCTTCCTCGACGAGCTGCGCCTGCGCACCGCCTACGGCGCCAGCGGCGTGCAGCCCGGCACCATCGACGCGGTGCAGTACTACGCCGCCACCTCCGGCCGCTTCGACGGCGCGGAGCTCCCGGGCGTGGCCTTCAGCGCGGTGGGCAACCGCTCGCTGAAGCCCGAGCGCTCGACCGAGCTGGAGATGGGCGTCGACGCCCGCTTCTTCGGCAACCGGGTGAACACCGAGCTGACCTACTACAACAAGGACTCGCGCGACGCCCTGATCGCCCGCAACCTCCCGCTCTCGCTGGGCACCGGCAGCACGGTGCGCTTCGAGAACCTGGGCGAGGTGCGCAACTGGGGGTGGGAGTGGCTGGTGAACGGCCAGCTGCTGGAGCGCTCGTTCCTGGGGTGGGACGTGACGGTGTCGGGGTCGCACAACTCCAACGAGCTGGTCGACCTGGGCGGCGTGCCGCCGATCATCGGCGCCACCATCCAGAACCGCGAGGGCTTCCCGCTGAACGGCTTCTGGCAGCGGCCCATCAAGAGCTTCTCCGACGCCAACGGCAACGGGATCATCGAGGTCAGCGAGCTGGTGATCGGCGACACCGCCGAGTTCATCGGCTACTCGCAGCCGCGCACCGAGATCACCTTCACCAACGGGTTCGACCTGTTCAACCGGAAGGTGCGGATCACGGCGCTGTTCGACCACAAGGCCGGCAACGTGCTGCTGAACGGCACGGAGCGCATCCGCTGCCAGAGCCGCAACAACTGCCGCGGCGACGTGGACCCGACCGCTCCGCTCGAGGAGCAGGCCCGCGCGGTGGCGGTGCGCTCGCACCCGTCGGCGTCGCAGGCGGGGTACATGGAGGACGCCTCGTTCTGGCGCTTCCGCGAGCTGGGCGTGACGCTGAACGCGCCCGAGCGCTTCGCGCGCCGCTTTGGCGGGCGGTCGCTGTCGGCCACCTTCTCGGCCCGCAACCTCAAGGTGTGGACCGACTACAGCGGCATCGACCCCGAGAGCAACTACGGCCAGAACGACGTGCCGACCGACTTCCAGACGGCGCCGCCGCCGAGCTACTACACGCTGCGCGTCAACCTTGGCTTCTGACGCCAGAAGGAGAGAGAGACCTACCATGCGAATGACCCGCAAGGCGATCGGCAGCCGCCTGCGCGTGGCCCTGGGAGCGGCGCTCGCCGCCGTCTCCCTGGGTGCGTGCGACACGGACGAGCTCCTGCAGGTGACCGATCCCGACATCATCAACCCCATCGACGTGGCGTCGCCGGACGGGGCCGAGGCGCTGCGGCTGGGCGCCATGGCCCGGTTCATCGGCGCCACCACGGGGTACAACGGCGGCAGCTCGGGCGAGACGCTGTGGATGTACAGCGGCCTGCTGGCCGACGAGTGGCAGACCGGCGACACGTTCGCGCAGCGGATCGAGACCGACGCGCGCCACGCGATCGACAGCAACGCCAACCTCGCCAACGGCTACCTGTACGCCCACCGCGCCCGGGTGTCGGCGGCCCAGGCCATCCGCGCCATCGCGGCGTACAACCCCGCGGCGCCCACGTGGCAGACCGCGGAGCTGTTCTTCGTCGAGGCGTACATCGAGAACATGCTGGCCGAGCACTTCTGCAACGGCATCGCGTTCTCCGACGTGTTCGACGGCGTGGACACCTACGGCCCGCAGCTGACGGGAACGCAGGTGTACAACCAGGCGCTGGCCCACGCCGACTCGGGGCTGGCGGCGCTGGGCGCCGGCACCAGCGCGCAGGAGAACAAGGTGCGCAACGCGCTGAAGCTCACGCGCGGGCGCATCCTGGTGAACCTGGGCCGCTTCACCGACGCCGCGGCCGAGGTGGCGGCGGTGCCGACGACGTACGCCTACGAGCACCAGCACTCGCTCACCACCCGCACCAACACGGTGGGCGAGATGAACAACGTGGGGCGCCGCTACACGATGGGCGACAACGAGGGGACGAACGGCCTGAACTTCGTGTCGGCCAACGACCCGCGCCTGCCCACCTGCACCGGCATCTCCACGCCGACCACCACGCGCTGCCAGCAGCGCGGCTTCACCACCAGCAACACGCCGTTCAACACCACCAACGCGGTGCCCCTGCGGGTGCAGCTGCGCTGGACGTCGGGGCTGCAGACGGGCGCCACGGCGGCGCAGAGCAGCCCCGACAGCGTGCTCCTGGGCAAGGAAGCGCGCCTGATCGAGGCCGAGGCGCAGCTGCGCGCGGGCAACTTCGCGGGCGCGGGCGGCACGCTGGCCATCCTGAACGCGCTGCGCACCACGGTGGTGGGGCTGGCCCCGCTGGTCGATCCGGGCACCGCGGTGGCGCAGCAGAACCTGTTCTTCCGCGAGAAGGCGTTCTGGATGTACTCGCACGGCACCCGCCTGGGTGACCTGCGGCGCCTGATCCGGCAGTACGGGCGCGGGGCCGAGACCGTGTTCCCCACCGGCGTGTTCGCCGAGGGCGGCAACTACGGGCCGGACGTGAACCTGATCCTGCCGCAGCAGGAGCGGAACAACCCCAACTTCACGGGCTGCCTGGACCGCAACGCGTAAGCGTCGCGCGGAACGGTCGGATCGTGAAGTGACGAAGGCCCGGCGAGCGCAAGCTCGCCGGGCCTTTCGTTCGCCCTGGCTCCCGCCGCGGACCGTCAGGGCCGCGTGGGCACCAGCTCGGCCTGCAGGCGCTCCATCAGCGCGGCGTCCACGCCGTACATCCGCGCCACGTACGCCAGCGTCACCCCGTCGTCGCGCAGGTCGCGCAGGCGGTCGGCCGCCAGGCGGCGGATCAGCGCCTCGGCGGGGTCGGGCTCGGGCTCGGTAACGGGAAGTGCACGGATCGGGCGCGGCGCGGCGGCCTCCAGGGCGTTCAGCAGGGGTGCTTCCAGGGGCATCGTTCAAGGGCTCGGAGCGTCGTTTCCGCGGGGCGGTCAGGGCCGTTCCCAAGGCGCATTTCGCGTGCCGCGTCCGGGGCACCGGCGACGGCAGACGTTTCTGCAATGTTGGCATTTCTCAAGAGCGGTTTGGGCGTGTTTGGCGCCGAGACGCCAAAACGGGCTGCGCGCGCGGTAGGGCACGATACCGCTGTGCCCAACCGCGCCGGGCCACCGCCGCGCCCGGCATCTTCGCGTCACGCGGCACCGGTGCGTGCGCGGCGGCGTCCCGGCCCTCCGGGCGCGCATCCCTCACGCAAAGTATGTCGCCGCAATGAGTTCTCCCCTCCCCTGCGTAGCGGGGGAGGGGCCGGGGGAGGGGGCCACTCCGCGGCCACGCGAATCCTCGCCCCAGCGGTGATGTCCTCCCCCCTACCTCTCCCGGTACGGGCCCGTACCGGGAGAGGTGGCGAGCCCCAGCGAGCCGGAGAGGGCGCGACACCGCGGATCGCGCCGATGCCCGGGTTCTTCCGCGAAGTGCGCATCGCGCGTAGCTTTGCGCCACTTCGACCGAACTTCCCGAACTCACGGCCGGTGATGACCGAGACCTGTTCCGCGTGCGGCGCCGAGGCGTCCGGACGCTTCTGCCAGCACTGCGGCGCCGCCATCAGCGCGGCGTGCCGCGAGTGCGGCAACCCGCTCCCCAAGGGGGCGCGCTTCTGTAACATGTGCGGGGCCGCGGCGTCTCCTACGGCGTCGCCGGCGGCACGCACCTCCGCGCTCCCGTGGGCGGTGGCGGGGATCGCCGTGGCGGCGCTGCTGGCGGTGCTGGTAATCCCGCGGCTGGGCGGGCGCGGCGAGCAGCCCTCCGCCGGACAGCCGCCGTTCGCGCAGGCGCCGGCCGCGCAGGGGCCGGTGACGGGCGGGCCGCAGGGGAACCCCGCCGCGGTGGACCTTGCGTCGATGACGCCGCGCGAAGCCGCGGACCGGCTGTTCAACCGCGTGATGACCGCGGTCTCGGCCAACGACACGGCGCAGGCGCTGCGCTTCCTGCCGATGGCCATCGCCGCGTACGAGCGCGTGGACTCGCTGGACGCGGACGGGCGCTACCACCTGGGCGCGCTGCACCTGGTCTCCGGCCAATGGGCCGCGGCGCGCGCGCAGGCGGACACGATCCTGGCCGCCAGCCCCACGCACCTGTACGGGCTCTTCGTCGCGGCGCAGGCGGAGGCGGGGCGCGGCAACCAGGCGGCCGCGAAGGAGCTCTACCGCCGCTTCCTCCAGGCGTACGACGCGGAGACGGCGAAGAAGCTCCCTGAGTACGAGGAGCACGCGCAGGGTCTCCCCGCGATGAAGGCCCAGGCCGAGCAGGCGGTGCGGTAGGGGAGTGCTGAGTGCTGAGTGGATCGGAACGACGATCCCCGGCGGCTCGTGAGGAGCGGCCGGGGATTCTCTTGCGATGTGGGGATGGTCAGCCGGGGCCGATGAGGCGCTGGAGCAACTCCAGGTCGCGGCGCGAGGTGTCGGCGAGGGTGGTGGCGATAGACGCCAGCGCGTCCAGCACCTGCCGCGGCGTGGCCACCTGCCCGGCTCCGCCCGGCCAGGCGCCCAGCCGCACGGAGCCCGTGGGGACGCGCCGGAGCGCCGGGTCGTCCCATGCGAGGGGCGTGATGCCGATCACCGCCTCCCGGGGGAGCACCACCCGCTCGATCGCCCGTCCCTGGCGGAGCACGCCGTCCGAGCCGAGCGCCACCAGCGCGATCTCGACGGCGCGCTCGAGCCTGCCACCGTCCACCGCCCGCGGGCGAGACGCGGAGATGTAGCGTCCGATCACCACCCGGTGGAGGATGGCGCGCCGGGGAAGAACCGCGCCCTTCACGCCACCTGCACGCGCGACCCGCCCGGTGAAGCCGCGCATGGGCAGATCCTCGAAGTACGCGCCCAGCTCGGCGGCCATCTGCTGCGCCACCTCTGCCAGCACCAGGCCGGCCGGGGCGCCGCCGGTGGCCTGCGCCAGCGCGGCCCGGACGTCGCGGAGCCGCGCCTGCGCGTCGGCGGCGTCGTGGTGGGGCGAGTCAGGCTCGTTCGTCATCACCCTGCCGGTCCCTTCAGGTCACCGCGGCTCCGCGCCGGGGCCGAGGTAGACGGTGCCGTCCTTCATCACGAAGCGCACGCGCCGCCACGAGGCCACGTCGCGCGTGGGGTCGCCCTCGAGCGCCACCAGGTCGGCCAGCAGCCCCTGGCGGATGGAGCCGACGCGGTCGTCCATGCGGAAGATGCGGGCGTTCACCGAGGTGGCCGCCATCAGCACCTGCAGCGGCGTCATCCCGTACTCCACCATCAGCTCCATCTCGCGCACGTTGTCGCCGTGCGTGTACACGCCCACGTCGCCGCCCATGCAGATGGTAACGCCGGCGTCGAGCGCGGCCCGGAAGCTCCGCTTCTTCTGCGTCACCTGCGGCGGCTCGGGGTCGCGCCCCTTGCGCCAGCCGCGGTACGTCCGGACCGCCTCCGTGGCCGCCAACGTGGGACAGTAGGCGACCTTGCGCTCGCGCATCAGGCGGAACACCTCGGGGGTGCCCTCGTCGCCGTGCTCGATGGTGCTGACGCCGGCCACCACCGCGCGGCGCATCCCCTCGGGCGTGGCCGCGTGCGCCACGACGGGGCGGCCGACGCTGGTGGCGGCGTCGACGATGGCGCGCAGCTCGGCCTCGGTGAAGGTGGGGCGTGCGGGCTCGCCCTCGCCCAGGCGGTAGTCGGCGTACACCTTCACCCAGTCGGCGCCGTGGCCGATCTGGTCGCGCGCGATCCTCGCGGACTCCTCCGGCCCGCTGGCCTCCTCGGCGCCCTGCGGCAGCCGCCACTCGGGCGCGCCCTTGGGGCCGTATGCGCCCGTGGCCACCATCGCCCTCGTCACCACGATCAGCCGCGGGCCGGGGATGATCCCCTCGTCGATCGCGCGCTTGAGGCCGACGTCGGCGTAGCCCGCTCCTTCGGTGCCCAGGTCGCGCTCGGTGGTGAAGCCGGCGAGGAGGGTCGCCCGCGCGGACGCGGTGGCGCGCGCGACGCGGAGCGCCAGCGGCTCGGAGAGCACCTGCTCGTCCCAGCTGGCCTCGTTGTAGGGATGGAGGAGGAGGTGCGAGTGCCCCTCGATCATCCCCGGGATCAGCGTGGTCCCGGGGAGGTCGACCACGCGCGCGCCCACGTCCGCGAGCGACGCCGCCGGCCCCGCGCCGGCGATGCGGTTGCCCTCCACCAGCACAGCCCAGCCCTCGTGCAACTCGGCGCCGTCGAACACGCGCGCGGGGCGCAGGAGCGTGCGCTGCGGCGGCGGCGCAGCCTGCGCACGGGCGGCCAGGGGAAGCGCGAGCGGGAGGAGCAGGGCGAGAAATCGGAGGGTGCGCATGGGCCGGGAGACGTGGCGGGTTCGAAGCGCGTGGGCGCGGACGCGGGACAAGCTATGCGCGCGCGCCGCGGCGTTCAACGCGGATGGCGAGGGTGCACCGCTGCGATGCAGATGATCCGGTCCGCAGAGGTGGAGGGGCGAATGAATTCGCTGCAACAACCACACGAAGTCCGCCTTCGCGGACTACAGGCATCTCCGAGGGCGAGATGACGGTGCGCGCGACGGGGATCCGGGTGGGCGCGGTCACTTCGACGACAGCCCAGATCCATCATTTCCCACGATCTCCCAAACCGCGTGGGTGGATGATTATGCATCGGCAAGGCCGGAAACGAATGGTGAATCGGGTACAGATATTTGATTGATAAACAATAGGTTGCGCAGATTAATGCACCAGATCGGTGCGCGGCGATGTGTTTCGGAGCGGCGGATGATCTGGTTGAAAATTCACAAGTCGAGTATTCATGCGGGTTTTGCGCCCAGGCGCGGAATGGCGCACTCGTTGCCTTGTCCATGGCCGCACGACATCCCTCGAACGCTGGTGCCACTCGCCCGGACTCCCCCACCGGTGGACGTGCACGGCCGCCCCGTTCACCCATCACCACTCGCTCGACAGGAGAGTCGATGTACCGCATCCGCAACACGGCGGTCGGCGTGCTGGCGGCCGCCGCGCTGGCAGCCTGCTCCGACAACCCCGCCACCCCGAACCAGACGCTGATCCCCCAGGCGGCCGCCCCGTCGGTGGCCGTGGATCCGGTGGTGCCGGGCGAGGTGCTGGTGAAGTTCAAGGATGTGAACGGTGCGATCGCGGCGGCCCGCTCGCTGGGCACGCCGGTCCAGCAGGAGGGCTACCGGCACGCCTACTCGATCGTGGCGGTGGAGAACGGGCAGGAGCGCGCCGAGGCCGCGCGCCTGGCCGCCGACCCGCGGGTGGAGTGGGCCGAGCCCAACTACATCCGCCACGTGGACGCCATCGACAGCCGCCTATGGGCGTTCTTCAACCCGGGCGGGCTGAACATGTCGTTCTACAACGACCCGAACGGCGCCACCGGCCCCATCCCGGCCAGCTACGCGTCGACGCTCGACGCCGACGAGGACGCCATCGAGGGGATCGCCGCGGGCGGCGCCGACGTGGTGATCGGCAGCATCGACACGGGCGTGGATTTCAACCACCCCGAGTTCACCGGGCGCCTGATCGCCGGCTGCGACTGGTACAGCCAGGCCGCCGCGGGGAACGGCAGCGCCACCTGCACCGACTTCACGCCGTTCGACACCCCCGACGAGGGGCACGGCACGCACACCACCGGCACGATGGCCGGTACCACGGTGGGCGTGGCCGGCGTGACCGGCGCCAGCCCGCACGTGAAGGTGTACGTGCAGCGCGTGTGCGGCGCGGCGGGGTGCTACACCTCGTCGATCATCAACGCCATCCGCGCGGCCGCCGACCAGCCGAACATGGTGGCGATGAACCTGTCGCTGGGCGGGAGCATCGAGAGCCAGGGCGAGAAGAGCGCCATCAGCTACGCCGTGGGCAAGGGCGTGCTGGTGATCGCGGCCGCGGGGAACAGCGGCACCAGCAAGGTCGGCTGCCCGGCCTGCGACGCCAACGCCATCTCGGTGTCGGCCACCACCTGGCAGGACGCGCTCGCCTCGTACTCGCAGTACGGCAGCGGGCTCGACATCTCGGCGCCGGGCGGGTACTGCTACAGCAACACCACCGAGGAGGGGTGCATCTTCAGCGCGATCGTGGCCGGCTACACCGGCGGCCGCACCTACAGCGGCCCGCTGCCGGGCGGCAGCTACGCCTACATGCTGGGCACCTCGATGGCCACGCCGCAGGTGACCGGCGCCGCGGCCGCAGTGGCCTCGAAGACGGGGCTGCGCGGCAGCGCGCTGCGCACCCGCCTGCAGAGCACGGCCGACGACCGGGGCACGGCCGGCTACGACACCAAGTTCGGCAACGGCCGCCTGAACGTGTACCGCGCGGTGACCAACACCTCGCTGGGCGCCGGGCTGTAAGATCTCCGAAGCAGTTATCGGCGGTGTCGTTCCGAATCCGGGGCGGCACCGCCGTTCTTCATCTCAAAGAAAGAGATGGCCTCACGCGGAGACGCGGAGGCGCGGAGAACTCATCGCGTCGGTGAGTTTCTCCCGCGGCTCCGCGTCTCCGCGTGAGATTTTCGTTTTCAGGGGGATGAGGCGTGAGGCTTGCACGCCCATGACGATCGCCGCGCCGCCTCGCTGCGGGCGGCGATTTCGTCCGTCCAGGCAGGAGATCGGGATCTTGACCGTGCCTCGTCCGCTCGCCCGCCGCGCCGCGCTTCCGCTCGGCGCGCTGCTGTTGGCCGCCGCGTGCCGGCCCACGCCGCCGGTGTCCGGCCCCGTGCCGTCCGGCCCGCCCGCGCCGGTCGCGTACACGCCACTGACCGCGGGGCTGCCGCCGATCCCCGCCGTCGACGGGCCGCTGGCGATCCGCCTGGTGGCGCCGGAGCCGGGGGAGGCGCGGCCGCGGCGCGACTCCACCTTCCTCTACGGCAGCGTGGGGACTGGAGATGCGGCGCTGGTGATCAACGGCGCGCAGGTGCCGGTGGCGCCGAACGGGGCGTTCCTGGCCTACCTCCCCGTGCCCGCGGACGGGACGTGGCGGCTGGCGGCGTTCAAGGGCGGCGAGCGTGCGGAGGCGTCGTACACCTACCGCGCGGACGCCGGCGCGCCGAGCGGGGCGCAGGCGGATACGGCGACGCAGGCGGCGACGACGGACACCTCGGCCGCGCGCCCGGCACCGGCGGCGAGCGAGGCGTTCACCGCGCCGCGCGCGGGCGTCGTCACGCGCAGCGGCGACACGCTGGCCACCGGCTCCGACGCCATCTACGCGCGGCCCACGCCGACGGGCCCGTATCGCTGGTTCTTCCCGCGGGGGACGCGGCTGGCGCTGCTGGAGCGGCGCGGCGGGCAGTACCGCGTGCGGCTGGACACCACCGTCGCGTGGATCGACACCGCGAACGTGCGCGCCTCGGCGGACGCGGCGCAGCTGCCGACGGTGGGGCGCGCGGTGACGGTGACGGCGGGGGCGGCGCCAGAGGTGCGCATCCCGGCCGGGTTCGCGCCGTTCCTGGTGACGGCGGACAGCGCGGGGGTGCACGTGACCGTCTACGGCGCGAGCGCGGCGGCGATGCTGAACGTCACGCCGGACGATTTCGTCACCGGCGCGGGCCAATCCTCTCCCTCGCCGTCGCAGTACCGGGTGGACGTGGCCCTGTCGCGCTGGCCGTGGGGATACAAGGCGTTCTACGAGGGGGAAGGAACGCTCGTCGTGCGCATCCGCCGGCCGCCGCGGATCGACGCGGCCGATCCGCTGCGCGGCATCCGCATCGTGGTCGATCCCGGCCACCCGCCCGCGGGGGCGACGGGGCCCACGGGGTTCCAGGAGAAAGACGCGAACCTGGCGATCGGCCTGCGCGTGGCCGAGCGGCTGCGCGCGGCGGGGGCGATCGTGAGCATGACGCGCACGACCGACGTCTCCGTGGAGCTGGGCGCGCGGCCGGCGCAGGCGGTGCGGGAGAACGCCGATCTCCTCATCTCCATCCACAACAACGCGTTCGGGGCGGAAGCCAACCCGTTCCGCGACCACGGGACGAGCACCTACTGGTTCCAGCCCTTCTCGACGGACCTCTGCCGCGCGCTCGACCGCCAGATCGCGGCGGCCACGCAGATCCCCGACCTGGGCGCGAAGTGGGGGAACCTGGCGCTGGTGCGGCCCACGTGGATGCCGAGCTGCCTCACCGAGTCGCTGTTCATGCCCATCCCCGAGCAGGAGGCGGCGCTGCGCGACCCGGGCTTCCTGGACCGCCTGGCCGACGCGCACGTCCGTGGCATCGCCGACTTCCTCCGGATGCGGGTGAACAGATAAAAAGAGATAGTCTCACGCAGCAGGCGTTCGACAGTTCCGGCTACATGCGAGACCCAGGATTGGCGCCAATCCTGGGTTTTTCGCGCTCAAAACACTGGATTTACCGATTTTTTGTTGTACACGGATTTTCGATGTGCATTGACTCAGCAACAGGCGTGCA
>DASUYB010000185.1 GCA_036377595.1 Longimicrobium sp.
ACTCCTCCTCGGGAGAAGAGGGATCAAACAACTTCCAAACCCAACAAACCCGCGCCCGATCATCCCTGGCGCAAGCAAGGAACCTTTCGCCGGACATTTCTAAATCAACCAAACCCCGGACTTTTCTAAATCAACGAGACAAGGCTCACGCGGAGACGCGAAGGAATTACTCGTATCCTCCGCGTCTCCGCGTGAGCCTGGTCAGTCGGCAGGCGAGGCGGTATCAGGCGTGCGCGCCGTTCTCCCACGGCTTGAGGACCACCTTGATGCAGCCGTCCTGCTTCTCGCGGAAGGTCTTGTAGGCGTTCGGGCCCTGGTCAATCGGGAGCCTGTGGGTGATCACGAACGAGATGTCGATGTCGCCCGCCTCCACGCGGCGCAGGAGCGGCTCCATGTAGCGGAGCATGTGCGTCTGGCCGGTCTTGATGGCGATTCCCTTGTTCATCAGCGCGCCCAGCGGGATCTTGTCGCCCAGCCCAACGTACACGCCCGGGACCGAGATCGTCCCGCCCTTGCGGCAGCACATGATGGCCTCGCGCAGCACGTGCGGGCGGTCGGTCTCCTGCATCAGCAGCACCTTGACCCCGTCCATGATCGCGTCGAAGCTGCCGAACGCGTGCGCCTCCGCGCCCACGGCATCGATGCAGCGGTCCGCGCCCCGGCCACTGGTCAGCTCCTGGATGCGGTCGTAGACGTGTCCTTCGCTGAAGTCCAGCACCTCCGCCTTCCCGAACTCCTTCGCCATCCGCAGCCGCTCGGGCACGCGGTCGATGGCGATCACCCGCCCGGCGCCCATCATCCACGCGCTCTGGATGGAGAACTGGCCGACCGGGCCGCATCCCCACACCGCCACCGTGTCGCCCGGCTCGATGTCGGCGTTCTCGGCCGCCATCCACCCCGTGGGGAAGATGTCGGAGAGGAAGAGCACCTTCTCGTCGGGCAGGTCGTTCTCGATCTTCAGGCAGATGACGTTCGCATGCGGAACGCGGAGGTACTGCGCCTGCCCGCCGGGATACTCGCCGGTGAGCGCGGAGTAGCCGAAGAGCCCCGCCGGCGCGTGTCCCATCAGCTTCTGGGCGATCTCGGGCTTGCGGTTGGTGGTGTCGCAGCAGGACCACAGCCCCTTCTGGCAGAACCAGCACTCGCCGCAGCAGATGGTGAAGGGGATCACCACGCGGTCGCCGCGCTTCAGGTTGGTGACGGCGCTCCCCACCTCTTCCACAATCCCCATGGGCTCGTGGCCCATGATGTCGCCCGGCTTCATGAAGGGGACGTAGCCGTCGTACAGGTGCAGGTCGCTCCCGCAGATGGCGGTGGAGGTGATGCGGACGATCGCGTCCGTGGGCTCCTCGATCACGGGATCGGGAACGTTGTCGCAACGAATGTCCTCCCTGCCGTGCCAGACCAGTGCCTTCATCCGAGCCTCCCCGCCTCTTCAGGGTTCCCTTCCCACGAGTGCCGGCGGACTACGCCCGCAGATCCGCCCGCTCCGAACACCGAGACCGCCCCGGCACGGCGGCCGCCCGCGAGGACGGCCGCGCGCGCCGGTCCGACTTCCGTGCGCTACGAGCGCGTCTTGCTGAGCGCCATCCCGTCGATGATGTCGAGCGCGGTCACCCCCAGCACCGCGCCGATGGCGATGGCCAGGTTGCGCTTGTTGGCGTCCTCGCTGCGGAACCCCGCGCCGAGCGATGCCAGGTCGACCGCGTCACCCGCCACGCGGTTCCAGATGAACGGGGCGATGCGGCTCCCCATCAGGATCCCCGCGCCGGCCGCGATCTCGCGCACCCCGTAGGCGCGGATGAGCTTCGCGTTCTCCACGCCCAGCCACTCCTCGAGCTGCCGCGTGCCGAGCAGCTCGAACAGCCCCAGCCCGATGCTGAACCATCCCAGCCCGACCGCCAGCCGCTTCCCCCACACGGGCGTCGCCAGCTCCGGCACGTCGGTGCGGATGCGGTTCACCTCGCTCCGAGGCCGCCCGTCGTGCGCGGGGGCGCGGCGCTGCGGCTCCCACGCCTCCCGGCGCCTCGGCGCTCCCGTCTGGTTCGCGTTCATGGTGGCGTCCATCTTCTTCTCCTGGCTGCAGTTACCAGCACCGGGCGCTTCCCCCGCGCGCCGTTTTGGGGGCGAACCCCTCTCGCACGCCCCGTGCCCGCCCGGCCGGACGATCCGTCGCAAACGGATGAAGTGCTACAGAGATTGGACGAGATGAGGATGTGCCATGAAGCCGGTAAAACAACGCGACCCACGCGGAGCCGCGGAGGGCGCGGAGAACTGCGGAGAGGAGCAATGGGCGAGGCAGACGTCTCCGCGTTTCCTCCGCGTTCTCCGCGCCTCCGCGCGAGACTCGTTTCCAGATCGAACGACTCGTGCTCCAGCCTGGGGAATCGGACTGGAGCACGAAGATGTCGTTCGGGAGATGGGGTTCAGCCGAGGCGGCGCAGGGTGATGGTGAGGGTGGCGTCGCCGACCTGCACCTCGCCGGTGGCATCGGCGGAGTCGAGGCCGCCGTCGAGCGACTCGGCCAGCACCTGCTCCATAATGAAGTCGCGGTGCTGCTGGATGGCGCGGCCCACCTGTCCGTCCGCGCCGGTGATCCCCAGCGCGATGCGCTCCTCCACGCGGAAGTTCGCGTCCTTGCGCATCACCTGGATCTGGCGCACCAGGTCGCGCGCCATCCCCTCCTCCACCAGCCACTCCGGCAGCTCCGTGTCGAGCGCCACCGTCAGCCGCTCGCCCGCGGCGACAAGGACGCCCTCGCGCGGCTTTGTCCGCCGCTGGAAGAGCTTCGCCGGGAGCGGCTCCTCCCATCCGGCCAGCGCGACGGGCTGCTCGCGGTCGTACTGCTCCACCGCGGCGCGCATGTCGCCGGGCTGCATGGTCTCCAGCAGCGCCTTCAGCTCCTTGATCCGCCCCTTCAGGAACGGCCCGGCCACGCCGAAGTCGAGGGACAGGAACGGCACCTCCAGCTGCTCCTGGCTGCGCAGGACGCTGACCTCCTTCACGTTCACCTGGTCGGCGATCAGGTCGCGCATGCGCTCGATGGCCGCCGCGTCGGCCGCATCCCCCGCGACCACCTCCATGCGCAGGAGCGGCTGGCGCACCTTCAGCCCGTGCTCGTTGCGCAGCCTGAGCGCCAGGGTGATGGCGTCGCGCGCCACCGCCGTGTCGGCCAGCACGCGCGCCGCGCCGTCGTGCACGGGGAAGTCTTTCGGCCAGCCGGCCAGGTGCACCGACTCGACGTCCGCCACCGATGCGTCGTAGCGCCGCACCACCTTCTGCCAGAGGGTCTCGCTGACGAAGGGGATGATGGGCGCCATCGCCTGCAGCCCCACTCGCAGCGCGCGCAGCAGGCACCAGTAGGCGGTGCGCTTGTCCGCGTCGTCCTCGCCGCGCCAGAAGCGCTTGCGGTTGACGCGGATGTACCAGTTCGACAGATCGTCGGCCCACACCTCGAACTCGCGCACCACCGTCGGCGTGTCGTACGAGTCGTACGCCGTCGCCACCGCGCGCTTGAACTCGTTGGTGCGCGCCAGCAGCCACGCGTCCGTCACCTGCAGCCGGTCGAACGCGGGGCGGAAATTCGCCAGGTCCGGCTTGTCGAGCGCCGCGTAGGTGTTGAAGAAGACAAACGCGTTCCACAGGCCCAGCAGCTGGCGGCGCACCTCGTCGCCCAGGTTGTAGCCGAAGCGGACGCTGGCGCCCACGTTCGCGCGCGCGAACAGGTAGCGCATCACGTCCACTCCCATCTCCTCCGCCGCGTCCTCGAAGGCGATCATGTACCCCGTCTTCGAGAACTTCCGCCGGTCCTCCGAGACGACGGACTCGTACGACAGCACGCGGTCGTACGGCGCGCGATCGAACAGCGTCACGCTCATGTACAGCATCGAGTAGAACCACAGGCGCACCTGCTCGCGCATCTCCGTGATCCACTCGGCCGGATAGAGCTTCTGCCAGCGCTCGCGGTCGTCGAAATATCCCATGGTGGAGAAGGGGACGATCCCCGCGTCCAGCCACACGTCGCCCACCTCCGTCACCCGCGCGGCCTCGGCGTCGCAGTGCGGGCAGCGGATGCGGATCTCGTCCACCCACGGCCGGTGCAGCGAGGGAAGCTCGACCTCCGGGTTCACCGCGCGCTGGAGAAGCTCGTCCTTCGAGCCGATCACCGTCAGCTCGCCGCACTCGGTGCAAGGGTAGAAGGGGAGCGGCATCCCGTAAAAGCGCTTCCGGGAGATGTTCCAGTCTCCCATGTTCGTCAGCCAGTCCTCCATGCGCTTGCCCACGTGCTCGGGCTCCCAGCGCACGGCGGCCGACGCGGCCAGCATCCGCGGACGGACCGAGTCGGAGCGGATGAACCACTCCTCGCTCAGCCGGAACACCGTCTCCGTCTTGCAGCGCCAGCAGATGGGATAGCTGTGGACGTGGTCCTCGGTGCGGAACAGCTTCCCCGCCGCCTGCAGCGCGTCGATGATGGGCTGCGCCGCGTCGCCCGTCGACAGCCCGGTGAGCGGGCCGAAGCCGTCCACGTAGCGCCCCGACTCGTCGATGGGGAGGATCGTGGGGAGATTCTCCGTCTTCCCCAGCTCGAAGTCCTCCGCCCCGCACCCGGGGGCGATGTGCACCGTCCCCGTCCCCTCGTGCGGATCGACCTCGCTCCAGGCGACGACGCGATGGGGGACGTCCTGCTGCGCCGGGAGATCGGGGAAGAAGGTCTCGAACTCCAGCCCCACCAGCTCCGAGCCCGGGAAGGTGCGCACGATGTGCACGTCGCCCGCGCGGACGAAGGGGAGCGCCGCCTCGCCCACGATCAGCACCTCGTCGCTCCCGCCGACCCGGATCTCGCAGTAGATGGAGGCGGGGTTGACGGCGAGCGCGACGTTCGCGGGAAGCGTCCACGGCGTCGTCGTCCAGACGAGGACGCGGCGCCCGTCCGCCAGCGGCGCCTTGGCGAAGATCGCGCGGTGGGTGATCTCGCGGTGGCTGCCGGCCGCTTCGTGCTCGCTGAGGCTGGTGCCGCAGCGGGGGCACCAGGTCAGCGGCATGCGCATCCGGTGGATCCAGCCGTTCTCGTGGCACGTTTTCAGGAAGTGCCAGATCCCCTGGATGTTGGTGTCGGTGTTGGTGAAGTACGAGTTGCCCCAGTCCATCCACTGCCCCAGGCGGATGGACTGCTCGGTCTGGATGCCGGCGTACTTCGCGACGCGCTCCTTGCAGCGCTGCACGAACTCGGCGATGCCGTACTCCTCGATCTCGCGCTTGCTGCCGAAGCCGAGCTCCTTCTCGACCTCCACCTCCACCCACAGCCCCTGCGCGTCGAAGCCGTTCTGCCAGTTGCAGGTGAAGCCCTGCAGCGCCTTGTAGCGCAGGAACACGTCCTTGAGCGTGCGCCCCCAGGCGTGGTGCACGCCCATGGGGTTGTTCGCGGTGATCGGGCCGTCGACGAAGGAGAACTTCGGCCCGCCGGCGTTGCGCGCGCGCAGCGTCTCGAAGACCCGCTCGCGCTCCCACAGCGCGAG
>DASUYB010000186.1 GCA_036377595.1 Longimicrobium sp.
CTCCAGCACCTCGTCCGACGCGTCCACCGCCGTCACCTCGTCGGCCCAGCGCAGGAGCTGCTCGGTCCACCACCCGGTGCCGCACGCCAGCTCCAGCACGCGCCCGGCCGGCCGGAACCGCTCCAGCGCGGCGCGCACCTCCTCGACCTCCGCGAACCAGCGCGCGCGGTGGTCGGGACCGCGGTCGTAGCGCCCCGTCCGCTCGAACCACTCGTCGTACTCGCCCGCCCGGGCGCGGTAGTACTCCTTCTGCTGCTCGATCAGGTCGGCCTCCGTGCCCACGCGCCCTCCTTTTGCGGGGTGATCCGGGAGGGTAGCACGGACCATCCTTCGTCGCCAGCACCGAGGGAAGATGGCGAAGATGGTCCAATCTCCAGGGAGATGATTGATCCGCTGCGGCGGGAGATCGGTGGTTGTGTGCGTCCACGTTGGGCGGTCTATTCACCTGCTCGACCGTGGGGATCCGACAGGAGGAGGGGACGGTGCTGGTGCGGGAGAGGCAATCGTTGGCTCAGCCAAACATCTTCGCCGGTGCGCAGTTCGACCGCGCGGCCGGCCTGCGGCGCGACGCGGAGTGGATCGCGGAGCGGCTGGCGGACCCGGCGAGCCGCTTCGCGCCGGTGTGGCAGCTGAAGAACCTGTTCACGGCGGATGGAGAGCCGCGGGTCCGCTGGCTCTCGGCGGCGGAGGCGGCGCCGCTGCTGGGGGCGTCATCGACGGTGTTCCTGGGGATGGACGAGGGTGCGGCCCGCTTCGCCGTCGAGGTCGTGCACGAGGATCCCGCCGACGTGGCCGCATCCGTGGGCGGCGAGTTCCAGGAGCTGCGACACCACGGTGCCGTGCTTCCGCCGCGCGACGCGGGGCTGCTGGCGTTCGCGCGCGGGATGATGCACTGGCACGCGCGCCACCGCTTCTGCGGCGTGTGCGGCGAGCCCACCGAGTCGCGCGACGCGGGGCACGTGCGCGTGTGCACCTCCGAGGCGTGCGGCGCCATCCACTTCCCGCGCACCGACCCCGCCGTGATCATGCTGGTCACGCACGACGGCCGCGCGCTGCTGGGACGCCAGTCGACGTGGGACGCCGGGCGCTACTCCACGCTCGCCGGCTTCGTGGAGCCCGGCGAGAGCCTGGAAGACGCGGTCGCGCGCGAGGTGTGGGAGGAGGCGGGGGTGCGGCTGGGCGAGGTCCACTACCACTCTTCGCAGCCGTGGCCGTTCCCCTCGTCGCTGATGGTGGGCTTCACCGCCGAGGCGCTCGACGACCAGATCACCGTCGACCGCGACGAGCTCGAGGACGCGCGCTGGTTCACCCGCGACGAGCTGCGCCGCGGGCTGGGCGACGGCTCGCTCCTGCTGCCGTCTACGATCTCCATCTCCTACCGTCTGGTGGTGGGATGGTTGGAGGGGGAGGAGTGACGCGCGGCCCGCGACTTCTTCGCAGCTGCGCCGCTCGGGAGGCCCTCTCCCCCCGGCCCCCTCCCCCAAAACCGACTGGGGGAGGGGGAGACCTCAGCACGGACGCGGGTTCGGCTCGTAGCGGCAAGTTGTTGTTGCAGTCGCCTCTCCCAGCCGGTTTTGGTAGAGGTCGACAAACGGGCGAGGGGCCGTCACGCCGTCGCCACTACCCGGCGCGGCACGACCAGCGGCAGCAGGAGCGCGGCGGCGAGCGCGAGGCCGGCTCCGGTCAGAAACGCCGTGGCCGTGCCGAACTCGTCCCACAGCACGCCGAAGAGGATGCTGGCCAGGAGCGCAGCCACGCCTGCTACCGCGTGAAACCACCCGAACGCGCTGCCACGTAGGGAGTCGGGAGAGAGCGCGGCCACCAGCGCCTTCTCCGGCGCCTCGGTCAGGCCGAAGAACAGGCCGTAGGCGACGAACAGCGCCCACGCGTGCCACTCGGCGGTCGCGAACGCGAAGCCGGCGTACACGGCGGCGTAGAATCCCCATCCGGCCACGATCGCCACGCGCGGGCCCAGGCGGTCGCTCAGCCGGCCGCCGATCACGCTCCACACCATCTTGCTCACGTGCAGCGCCGCCCACAGCAGCGGGATCAGCGCCGCCGCCACGCCGAGATCCCGCGCGCGAAGGAGCAGGAACGCGTCGGACGAGTTGCCCAGCGCGAACAGCGCCAGCACGCCCAGGTAGCGCGGCAGCACCGGTCCCAGCTCGCGCATCGGCGGCAGCAGCGCACGCCCGGGCGTCTCCGCGGCGGGGAGGGTGCGCGGCGGCTCGCGCAGCTTCCACAGCACGATCGCCAGGGTGAGCGCGCCGGGGATCACCGCCAGCGCGAAGACGATGCGCAGGCGGTGCGGCTGGTCGCCCGAAAGCAGCAGGAGGAGGCCGCTCGCCAGCAGCGGGCCGATCACCGCGCCGGCGTGGTCGGCGGCGCGGTGGATGCCGAATGCGGCGCCGCGCACCTCCGGCGGCACCGACTCGGCCAGCAGCGCATCCCTCGGCGCCGTGCGGATCCCTTTGCCCACGCGGTCGGCGAAGCGGATCCCCAGCACCTGCCACGCCGACGTCGCCATCGCGATCAGCGGCCGCCCCGCCGCCGCGATCGCGTATCCCCACACCACCAGCCGCTTCCGCCGCCCGAAGCGGTCCGCGAGCACCCCGCCGGCCAGGTTGAGCAGGCTGCTCGTCGCCGCCGCCACGCCCTCGATCACCCCCAGGAACGCGGGGCCGGCGCCCAGCACCGCGGTCAGGAAGATGGGGAGGAGGGGATAGATCATCTCGCTGGCGGCGTCGTTCAGCAGCGAGACCACGCTCAGCCAGAGCAGGTTGCCGCGCAGCAGCGGCGCCCTTGACGCGCCCGTCGCGGCGGGAGCATCCCTATGGGGCGTCGGCGGCATCAGAGCCTCCGCCGCGGCGCCGGAACGGGCGCGCGGCTGGACGATAGATCACTCGCCAACGGAACGGAGACCATCCGATGAGACCTCACGGATTCCTTGCATTCGCCGCGGCCGCGCTGCTCGCCGCGGCACCGGCGGTCGCGCAGCAGGCGGACAGCGCCCAGATGGAGACGGGGCGGCGCTACACGCGCTGGTTCCTCGAAGGCAACACCGACACACTGTGGGCGCTGCTCACCCCGCGCATGCGCGAGCGGATGACGACGCCCCAGCAGCTCGCCGCCTTCCGCGGCCAGTTCGCCGGCCAGGTGGGCTCGGAGACGCAGATCGCCAGCGAGTCGGTGCGCCAGGACGGCGGCGTCACCTTCTACGAGCGCGTGTCGCGCTTCGCCACCGCGCCGATCGCCTTCCGCATCACCATGGCCACGGACGCGGCGGGGAAGATCGCCGGGTTCCTGATCCGCCCCGAGCAGCCGGTGGCGGAGAGCCGCTTCATGGACTACACCACGAAGACCGCGCTCCGCCTGCCGTTCGACGGCGAGTGGTACGTGTTCTGGGGCGGCCGCACGCGCGAGCAGAACTACCACGTGATCGCGCCCGACCAGCGCTTCGCGTACGACCTCGTGGTGCGCCGCAACGGCGTGACGCACGAGGGCGATGGATCGCGCCTGGAGCAGTACTACTGCTGGGGCCGGCCGATCCTGGCGCCCGGCGCGGGCACGGTCGTCGTCGCGGTCGACTCGCTCGCCGACCTCTCTCCCGGCCAGCGCGACCCCGCGCACGCGGCGGGGAACCACGTGATCATCGACCACGGCAACGGCGAGTTCTCGCTGCTGGCGCACATGCGGCGCGGGAGCGTGGCGGTGCGGCCGGGCGCGGCGGTGACGGCGGGACAGAAGCTGGGCGAGTGCGGCAACAGCGGCAACACCAGCGAGCCGCACCTGCACTACCATCTCCAGAACACCGGCGTGTTCGGGCGCAGCGAGGGGCTGCCGGCGCAGTTCACGAACTACACCGCCGACGGGCAGCCCGTGGCGCGCGGCGAGCCGGTGCGCGGGCAGACGATCCATCCCTAGAGCGCGCCGCCGGGAGACGCGACGAAGCCCCGCCGTGGACGTTCCGCGGCGGGGCTTCGCGCGTGCGGCCGGTCAGAGAAGGACGGCGGCGATGATCACGCCGATCGCGATGGCGGCCACCAGGTACCACCAGTCGCGGCTCCCCAGCGGCGCCTCGGCGTTGCGCTTGGCCTCGGCGTCGGCCACGGTGCGGCGCACCTCGTCGGTGGTGGGGAAGAGCGACGGCGTGCGCTCGGCCTTCGCCTCGGACGCCGGCGCGGCGGGCGCGGGGTCGGTGGTAGCGAGCGACTGGGCACGCACGGGTGCCGCGCACAGCAGCAGCGCGGCGGCGGTGTAGAGCACCTTCCGCATGGATCCTCTCCGGCTCGGGGTTCGGTCGTCCCGTGGGCATGGGGCTGCGCCTGCGAGCCGTTGCAAACTCCGTGCGGGGTGGGTTCCTGCGATGAGGATGGCACGTGCCTTTCCTCGCAACGTCCGGCTCGTCACCGCCAGAAGGCGCGATTCCTCCAGTCCGCGGGGAAGCCCATGCTCGAAGGGTTCACTGCCGGGTAGCGGTTGATGAGCGCAATGAGTCGCCGGCGCCAGTCGGCGCCGTACCCGGACGCGTCCAGAAGCGCGGCAAGAACGACGGCGCGAGCATAGAACCACTCCGTGCTCGCGAACTCCGCCTTCAGCCGTTTTGCGGCTTTCGGCTGGTCGACCAGCATGTGGAAGTTCCACAGCCTGTTGTGATGCGCGCACATGTTGCGCAGCACGTTCAGCGATCGGAACCAGGAGAGCAGGATCGACTCGTCGAAACCGAACCGGAGTGCAATCTGTTTCCGCTGGGGAAGGCGCAGCCAGGAGAACAGGTGCGAGAGCTGCCCGTACGTCAGCGCCTCCATGATGGTCCAGATCGGCGCCAGGGGTGGATCGTCGTAAGTGGCGCGGTAGTGCTGGATTCCCAGATAACGGGCCTTGGCGGCGGCCTGGAAGAACTCGATGAAGTAGTCCGCCTTCTCGAACAGGGTATGGTCCAGGTAGAAATGCGGCCCGTGCGGCACCGCCACCTGGCTCACGATCGCGGCCCGGAGCGCCACTTCAACGCGCTCGATCCCGTCGAGGCAGAGAAGACGGAGCTCGCGGTCGAACTCGTACAGCGAGAGGACGTCGCTGAACGAGGTGCCCGGGATGAAGGCTTTGGGTGCACGTGGCTGCTGAAGCGGTCGCATGTAGATCAGCAACCGGTAGTAGCCGACGTATTCGAGCGCACGAAGGGCTCGAGTGGGATCCGGGATGACCAGCCCGCGGCTCCGCAGATGAGCCAGGAGGGCGGCCGGTGCGAGCGCGGGCTTGCGGTATCGGCCGGCCACGGTGAGGTGGAGGAACGGGAAAGAATAAGCCCCCTGGTGCGCGTTCGCCGAAGACGAAGAGGCGTGGGGGCTATGATTGCAGGGAATGTATACCGATCGTGCGGCGAAGTCAACGGAACGTCCACCCCTTGGAACCGTTGGGGAAATCAGAGAACGCCGCCCACGATTGCCTCCTCGATAGATTTTTCCCGGTCCACCTCGGCATCGCTGCAAAGGCTTTGTATCAACCGACTTGAACGCGACTCAGTTGACGAAACCCGCTGCCGGTGCCATACTCCGATAGGGCGTCGGATCGGACGCTCGATCTTCTTCCCGCCGGCGCACCGCCCGGCGGGAATTGCTTTCCCCCGGTGCACCGCCGCGGCTCTCCCTACAGACCTTACCGCCCATGATCGCCGGGATCGTGCTGGCCGCCGGGCGCTCGCGCCGGATGGGGCAGCCCAAGGCGTTCCTCCGGCTGGGCGGAGCGACCTTCCTGGAGCGTGCCGTCGCCGCGCTGCGGGAGGGGGGATGCGGCGAGGTGGTGGTCGTCGCCGGGCCGCGGGACGACGCCGCGGCGCGCGAGATCGCCGATGCGGCGGCGCAGCTGGGCGCGCGGGTGGCGGTGAATCCGGATGCCGGCTCGGAGCAGGTGGACTCGCTCCGGGCCGCGCTGCGTGCGCTGGGCCGCGACGTCGCCGCCGCGGTGGTGATCCCCGTCGACGTTCCCGGCGTCTCCGCGGACGGGGTGCGGGCGGTGGTCGAGGCGTTCGGGCGGGGCGATCCCCCTCCCCCGATCGTGCAGCCGTTCGACGGGACGCGGCACGGACACCCGGTGCTCTTCGCCCGCGCGGTGTGGTCCGAGCTGATGGCCGACCCTCTCCCCGACGGCGCGCGCACGGTGATCCACGCCTACGCCACGGAGCGCGCCGAGGTGCGCGTCGCCCGCCTCCCCGCGGACGTGGACACGCCGGAGGACTACCGCCGGCTGCTGGAGACGGAGATGGGGGTTTGACGGGGGACGACGCGGCGCCGCTCACCCTGGCCGAGGCCGTTCACTTGGCCCGCGAGGCGCTGGAGGGCGGCGAGCCGATGGCCAGCGTGACGGTGATCGATTCCCGCGCCGGGGACGGCTCCGCCGCGCCGCCGCCGGGGACGCGCATGGCCGTCTGGGCGGACCGCCGGCGCGGCACGCTGGGCGATCCGCGGCTCGACGAGCAGGCCGCCGCCTTCGCGCGCGAGGCGCTGGCGCCCGGCGCGCGGGTGGGAACGCGCGAGATCTCCGCCGGCGAGGTGGTCTGCGAGATCTACGCGGAGCCGCACCACGCGCCGCCCGAGCTGGTGATCGTGGGCGCGGGGCACATCGCCCGGCCGCTCTGCCGCGTCGGCGCGCTGCTGGGGTTCCGCGTGACCGTGCTGGACGACCGCCCGGAGTTCGCCACGCGCGAGCGCTTTCCCGAGGCGGCGGAGGTGCGGCGCGCGGACTTCGCCGACCCGTTCGCGGGCGTCCCCATCACCCCGCGCACCCACCTGGTGCTGGTGACGCGCGGGCACAAGTACGACTTCGAGGCGCTGCGCGACGTGCTGCGCCGCCCCACGGTCCCCGCGTACATCGGGATGGTGGGGAGCCGCCGGCGGACGCGCGCCGCGCTGGAGCAGCTGGCGCGCGAGGGGATCGCGCCGGAGCGCATCGCCGCCGTGCGCGCGCCGGTGGGGCTGGACGTGCACGCGGAGACGCCGGAGGAGATCGCCGTCGCCATCGCCGCGGAGATGGTGCTGCTGCGCCGCGGCGGCACCGGGCGCCCGCTGCGCGAGACGGAGCGCGTGTGGGAGCGCTGGGTGGCGCCGCGCGGCGATCGCAACCCGGAGGGCGGCGGCCCGTAGTATCTCCCGCGCGGCGGCCGTCCGGCGGCCGCGCAGGGAACCCGCGACCACGGGAAGGACCGTGTACCGCACCTGCATCTTCTGCTCGGCGGACCTGGGGACGAACGACGTGCTGGAGGCGTTCCCTGTGTCGCGGAGCATCGCCTTCGACGGGTGGAAGGGCCGCCTCTGGGCCATCTGCCCCAAGTGCGCGCGCTGGAACCTGGCGCCGCTGGAGGAGCGCTGGGAGGCGGTGGAGATGGCCGACCGCCTGTTCACCGACGCCCGGCTGCGCGTGCAGAGCGAGAACGTGGGGCTGGCCAAGCTGCGCGACGGCACGCGGCTGATCCGCATCGGCAAGGCACTCCCCGGCGAGATGGCGGCCTGGCGCTACGGCGACCAGCTGGTGAAGCGCCGCAAGCACTACCTGCTGGTGACCGGCGCCGCCGTGGCCGCCGGCGTGGCGATCCTGGGCGGCTTCGCGTGGCTGACGGCGACGGGTGGCGCGTACTCGCTGGTGAACGCCGGGATCCAGCTCTACAACCAGAAGCGGCAGCGGAAGGTGGTGTTCCGCCTTCCCGCCGAGCGCTCGCCCACGGGGAGCGAGGTGATGCTGCGCCGCTGGCACGCCGCCGGCTCGGTGCTGCGCCCCGGCCAGGTGGAGGGGATCTCGCTGGTGGTGCCCGACGCGATGCGGAAGGACCCCAAGACCGACGCCTGGGGGAAGCACCGGTACGTCTCCGAGCCGCTGGTGCTGGCCGACAAGGACGCGCGAGCGTTCCTGGGCCGCGCGATGGTGCACCTGAACGAGAAGGGCGCGTCGCGGCGTAGGCTGGAGGACGCGGTCTCGCTCCTGGGCGAGGCCGGGTCCGCGGAGGACTACCTGCGGAAGGCCGCCGCGCAGGGGCGCACGCTGGGCAAGCGCAAGGACCTGCCCGAGCGCGCCCTCGGCGCCGAGGGCGCGCTGGCGCTGGAGATGGCCCTGCACGAAGAGCAGGAGCGCCGCGCGATGGAGGGCGAGCTGGCGCTGCTGGAGAGCGCCTGGCGCGAGGCCGAGGAGATCGCCGCGATCGCCGACAAGCTGGCGGTGCCGGCGGGGACGGGGAGCAGTATCGGCTGAAGTCGGGATCGCGATCGGATCCCGGCCCCGGCTTCGGGCTGTGACGGGCGGTTGAAACCGCGGCAACAACGGCCCGAAGTCCGCCTTCGCGGACTCCCGCGGCTGCATCGGCGCGACAGGGCAGATTGCGGCTCCGCCACTGGCAGCGGCGGGTTGAAACCCGCCGCTGGAAGGGCAGGAAGTCCGCCTTCGCGGACTCGTGGTGTAGCCATTTGTTCATAGGAAGAACATTCGCGCGGGTGCCCGTCTGAGCCATGTACCGCCACTGCATCTACTGCTCGGCCGATCTGGGGGCGAACGAGACGCTGGAGGCCTTTCCCGTGGGCCGCACGGTGGCGTTCGATGCGGCGAAGGGGCGGCTGTGGGCGGTCTGCCGGCGGTGCGCGCGGTGGAACCTGGCGCCCATCGAGGAGCGCTGGGAGGCGGTGGAGGACGCGGAGCGGCGCTTCGCTGCCTCGCGGCTGCGGGTGCAGGCGGAGAACATCGGCGTGGCCAGGGCGCCGGACGGGACGCGGCTGGTGCGCGTCGGGCCCGCGCTCCCCAACGAGCTGGCGGCGTGGCGCTACGGCCGCGAGCTGCGGCGGCGCCACCGCTGGTTCTGGCCCGCGGCGGCGCTCGGCGCGGGAGCGGTGCTCGTGCACTTCCTCCCGCTCGGCGTGGCGGCGGCGTTCGCGCCCGGCATCTGGTTCGGCGCGACTCAGTGGATGGGCGCGCGGAAGAAGGTGATCCGCATCGCGCCGCACGAGTCGTCCACGGGCACGCCGCTGGACGTGCGCGGTGTGAACGTGGCCGGCGCGGTGGTCCGCCCGGGGATCGACCCGGGGAGCTTCCGCGTGGAGGTGCCGCTGGAGGGGCTGTGGGCGCGCACCTTCCGCTCGCGCGAGAGGCACCCCGTGGCCGTCGTCCACGGCGACGCGGCGCGGCGGCTGGTGGAGCGCGCGATGCTGCTGGTGAACGACCACGGCGGCAGCCGCAAGGACGTGACCCAGGCGCTGGCGCAGCTGGCCGCGCGCGAGAGCGCCGCCGCGGTGCTGGAGGACCTCACCCGGCACGGCGCCCGGCTCGGCGTGCGGATGGTGAGCGGCAGCCACGGCACCCACGGCGGCGCCCCGCTCGTCGGCGCCCGCGCGCTGGCGTTCGAGATGGCGCTGCACGACGAGACGGAGCGCCGCGCGCTGCAGGGCGAGCTGAAGCTGCTGGAAAGCGCCTGGCGCGAGGCCGAGGCCCTGGCCGCCATCGCCGACCGTCTGGCCGCGCCCGCGCTTCCGGGCGAGCGGATGGCCTGACCCGCCCACTGGGCACTTGGCACTGGGAACTGGGCACTTGCAGTGAACGAAGACCTGGCCGTCTACGCCGCCGCCGAGCGGGCCGCCGCCGAGGGACGCACCGTGGCGCTCGCCACCATCGTGCGCTGCCGCGGCTCCACGCCGCGCGGGTGCGGCAGCAAGATGCTGGTCGATCCCGATCGCGGCCTCACCGGCACCGTGGGCGGCGGCTGTGGCGAGGCCGAGGTGATCGAGGCCGCGCGCGACGTGCTGGAAACGGGCGAGCCCCGGCTGCTGCGCATCGACCTGACCGAGGACCTGCTGTCGTGGAGCCCGGCGGTCTGCGGCGGCACCTTCGACGTGTTCATCGAGCGGGTCGCCCCCGCCCGATGACCGTCCACTACCCCGGCCGCGGCCGGATACATTAGTTTCCCTGAGACCCACCCTTCACCACCCGGATGGACGCATGATGGCAACCGACACGCCGCTGCGCGCGGAGCAGATCTCCCTGGTCCGCGACGAGCTCCTGCGCTCGCTGAGCAAGCTGGAGCGCAGCCTCAAGATCAGCGGCGAGAGCGCGCGGCCGCGCGACCTGGAGCAGGACACGGTGGGGCGCCTGTCGCGCATCGACGCCATCCAGAACGCGGGGCTGACCGCCAACTTGGAAGAGCGCGAGCGCTCGCAGCTGCGCCAGGTGATGGAGGCGCTGCGCCGCATCGAGTCGGGCACCTACGGCGCCTGCAACGGCTGCGGCGCCGCCATCCCCTTCGAGCGGCTGATGGTGTTCCCCGAGACGCTGGCCTGCGCCTCCTGCGCCCGCGGGAGCTGACGCGCCTCCTCCCTCCCGTCTCCATCCCCCCTTCCTGGAGACCGATCGATGGGCTGGATTCCCGGACGTGGCATCCTGCTGCTGGCCGCCGCGCTCGCCTGCGCCGCGCCCGCGGCCGCGCAGCAGGACACGGCCGCGCACGCGCCATCGCACCCGCGCAGGAACCCGCGCGACCCGTACCGCGCCTGCCCCGGGCAGGACTCGGCCATGGCGCTCATCGCCAATCGCCCGCCGGTCCGCCGCCGGCCGCAGGGGATGAGCCCGGTGACGCGCGTCACGCGCGAGGTGGTGGCGGTCCGCGGCGGGGTGCCAGTTCCGGCCGCGGCCTCGGCGCACCGCCCTCGCGGCACGCGGCAGGACCTGCAGCTGCAGCTCCAGGTGGACGCCGGCGGCCGGGTGACGGACGTGCGGGTGGTGCAGAGCAGCGGCGAGCTCGAGGTGGACCAGAGCTTCATGGACGCGGCCCGCGCGCAGCGCTTCGACCCCGCCAGGGAGAGCTCCTTCCCCGTTCCCGGCTGCGCGATCCAGACGATCAACACCAGCGGCTGAGATTGGAGAGCAGGGCAGCGAGCGAGCGCGGCGCCTCCGCAACCGGGGGTGCCGCGCTGGTCGTTGGTGGCCGTTCGGGATCACGTGGCGGGACTGGCGGCGGTGGTGTGACGACGGGATGTGGCCGAAATGGAATTGGCGGGGTATCACTCCTCAGCGCACCGCTTCCCGGACATATTTCCCGCCTCCGCACCCTCTGCGTGGATGGGGCTCCGCAGGCGCAACCCGCGCTCCCCGCTGCAGGAGGTACCGATGGGCAAACGTGAGATCGAGCACCAGAAGCTGGCCCGGGTGGTGAAGGAGGTCGGCGCGGTGCTGCGGCGCCAGGCCCGCAAGCGGTGGGACACGGTACGCACGGCGGAGCGCGACGAGGGGAACCGGCACGTGTGGCGCTTCCAGCAGTCCGGCAGCGGCGACGCGCGGTTCATCCACGTCTCGCACGACGCCATCCGCCAGGGCGACGCGGCCACGCTGCTGGACCAGCTTCGCGCCGGACGGTGCTTCACCCGGCTGGACCGCGGACCGGAGACGGCGCTCCTGCTCTCCACCGGCGGGCGGCTGGAGGCGTACTCGGCGAGCTGACCGGCGCGGCGCATCCGAAGACGCTGTCCGATACGCGAAGGGACCGGCGATCTGCCGGTCCCCTTCTTTTTGATGTCACACGGAGGGAACGGAGGTAGCGGAGGGATGACGGCGCCGCACCGTCATCCCTCCGTTTCCTCCGTTCCCTCCGTGTGATTTCCTTCTTTTTGGGAGCGGAATCACCCCGAATCCGCGGTGGCGCGGGTGCGGTGGTAGTGGCGGCGGGCCTTGGCGCGGTTGCCGCAGTCGCTCATCACGCACCAGCGGCGGCTGTGGTTGCGGCTGGTGTCCACGTACAGCCACTGGCACTCCTCCCCCGCGCACTCCCCGATCCGCTCCAGATCGCCCCCCGTCAGCAGCTCCGCCGCGGCGCGCGCCACCGGCCACAGCACGCGGTCCAGCCCGTCACCCTCCCATCTCCACCCGAACCCGCCGCCCTCCGCCCGCACGCGCAGGTGCGCGCCGGCGACCGCGAGCTCGGCGTTCAGCGTCTCCAGGTCCGCCTCCGCCGCATCTCCACCCTCGCCGGCGGCGGAGAAGATGCGGAAGATCGCCTCGCGCAACGCCAGCGCGCGGGCGAAGACGCGCTCCGCCTCCGCACCGTCCGCGCGCGCGGCGGCCAGGAGCGCATCCACCTCCGCGTCGGCGACGATGCCCGCGCGGTTGGCCCACCAGGCGAGATCGTCGTACGACGACAGCCACTCGTTCAGGAACACGGGCTCGTGCTGCCCCACCGTGTTGGCGAAGTCCAGCGCCAGGTGGCCGCCCGCCAGCTCCTTCTCCGCGAAGGGATTCGTCTTCTCCATTGGTCCAATCTCCCGTTGCTAACCGGTAATATGGTACTTGACAGGTTAGATGTCCAGTGCTATCCTCTATCTAACCATCAAAACTCATTTTGATGGTTGTTCGAGGAATCAAGCCGGGAGGACCCGATGCATCCGGACGACGCAGTCGACCTTGCCCTGCAGGACCTTCGCTCGCTGACGCACCCCGCCGCGGTGGATGGCCGGATCGCCGCGCGGACGCCCTCGCTGCTGCGCGCGGTTTGGCGCCGCTACGTGGACGGGTGGAAGTGGTACGCGGCCTCGGAGCTGGCCGTACCCGAGCCCGCCGCGGCGTTCCCGCTCCGCCGCGCGTCCGTGCCCGCGCCCGCGGCGACGCGGCGGCGCGCGGGTGGGATCACCTTCAATTGCGCGCACCCGCGCTTCGAGCTGCTGTTCGGCGGCCGCACGCTGGCGGGGCTGCGGTGATCGCGCGGCGGGTGCGCGCGCTGGGCGCGAAGCGATTGGGGGCCTACGCGGCCACCTGGATCATCTGGGGATCGACCTACCTGGCCATCCGCACCGCCGTGGCGGTCGTCCCCCCGTTCCTGCTGGCCGGCGTGCGCTCGGTCCTGGCGGGATCGATCCTGGTCGGCTGGGCGCTGCTGCAGCGCGACGAGCGGCCCCGGCGCGGCCAGGTCTTCGCCGCGCTGGCGACGGGCGTGCTCTTCTTCCTGATCGGCCACGGCGGCCTGTTCTGGGCGGAGCAGCGCGTCGCGTCGGGCCCGGCGGCGCTGATGATCGCCACCGAGCACTTCTGGGTGCTGCTGGCCGGCTCGCTGCTGGGGATCGTCGCCGCCACGTGGCGCGCGTGGGCGGGCGTGGCCATCGGCCTGGGCGGCGTGGCGCTGCTGGTGGGGAGCGGGACGGGGGGGATCGACCCGGTCGGCGCGGCCGTGCTGATCGTCTCCGCCGCGGCGTGGGGACTGGGGACGCTGTACTTCACCGGGCCGCGCAAGCCGAAGAGCCAGCCGTACGCGGCGGGGATCCCGCTGCTGGGCGGCGGCGTGCTCCTCCTCGCCGCCTCCGCCATCTCCGGCGAGACGGCGCGGTTCAGCGTGGCGGACGTGACGCCGGTGGCCGCGGGGGCGCTGCTCTATCTCGTGCTCTTCGGCTCGGTGGTCGCCTTCACCGCGTACAGCTGGCTGGTGGAGCGCGAGGGACCCAGCCGCGCGCTCAGCTTCACCTACGTCAACCCGCTCGTGGCCGTCCTGCTCGGGGCCGCCTTCCTCAGCGAGCCGCTGACCTGGCGCATCGCGCTGGCGGCGGGCGCCATCGTCGCCTCGGTGGTGCTCATCATCACGGGGACGAAGACGTCGACGTCCACCGCGTCGCCCGCGGTGACGCCCGCGCCGGTGCCGGTGGCTAAGCGGCGTCGGCCCACGCATCTCAGGGCGAGGCGGGCATGATCGCGCGTATCTGGCGCGGCGAGACGCGCGCGGAGGACGGGGACGCGTACGCCCTCTATCTCCGCAAGACCGGCGAGGCGGAGTGCCGCGCCGTCCCCGGCAACCGCGGCGTGATGATCCTGCGCGGCCCCTCATCCCCCCGGCCCCCTTCTCCCGAACCGCAGGAGAAGGGGGAGAACGACGAACGCACGGAGTTCGTCTTCGTCTCCTTCTGGGACTCGATGGATGCGGTGCGCGCCTTCAGTGGCGAGGAGACGGAGCGCGCCCGCTACTATCCCGAGGACGAGCGCTGGCTGCTTTCGCTCGATCCCGAGGTGCGGCACTTCGAGGTGGCGAGCGCGGATCCGCCGCTCTTCGCAAGCTGATCCGCGACTGAGTAGCAGTTGGAGACGATAAAATTTCACTGATGCGAGACTTCCTGCAATTTGCAGCAGCGGGAGAGATGCGGCGGCGTGGCATCTCTCCCGCTATCTCGTTGAATAACAATGAATTACGCCCGTGCCGCGAAAGCGGAACGGGCGTTGCCTTAGTACGGGGCAAGTCGAAAGACTGCATCCTGCGGCGGGGGGCCGCGGATGCGAGGGAAAGGGTGGCCGGGGAGCGACGGTGTGGGGACGCTCTCCCGGTCACCCTTTCATTTCCCCCTCATCGAGGTACGCAAGTGTTTGCGATCACTCGACTTGCGCGAGGATGAGGGGGAAATTCCCGCGTCAGGTGGGGAACGAGAAGGTTGACCTCCCGGCGGAGGGGGCTTATCATGGCCCCTCCGCATCACTTACACGGATCGGGCCGCCTCGCGGCGCTCGTCAGCAGCAGCAAGCCTGACATGCCAGGATCTCGCTGGACGCTCATGCTCGTCCCGCACGACAACGAGCGCGTCCGCTCCTTCCAGGTCTCGTGGAAAGACGTCCGGGCCGTGGTCTCGGCCTTCCTTCTCGTCGTATTCCTGCTCGGCACCTTCACCGTAGCCTTCTTCGTCAAGCAGAGCCAGCACGTCCGCTCCGGCGCCCTCCGGCACGAGAACGAGCTGCTGGCCGCCGAGGTCGACCAGATGCGCCAGGAGATGGAGCAGCTCAACCGCTCCATCGAGACGCTGGGGCAGAAGGACGAGCAGTACCGCGTGATGAGCGGGCTGAACGCGCTGGGGCCCGACGTGCGCCACACCAGCGGCGGCGCCAACCAGAGCGTGGCCGAGCAGGCGCTGATGCGGCTGAACCCCGAGGTGGGCGGCCGGCTGACGGCGGCCAGCACCAACCTCGACGCGCTCGCCCGCCGCGCGGCGCAGCTGCGCGCCAGCATGGACCAGGCGCTGTCGGCGCTGCAGCGCAACCGCGACCGCCTGGCCTCGACGCCCACCATCGCCCCCGCCAAGGGGCCGCTCTCCTCGCTGTTCAGCCCCGGCCGCTACCACCCCGTCCTGCGCATCACCCGCCCGCACAAGGGAATCGACATCGCCGCGCGCGTGGGCGAGCCGATCATGGCACCGGCGCGCGGGGTCGTGCGCTTCGCGGGGAACAAGGGGAACGGCTACGGCAACATGGTGGAGATCGACCACGGCTACGGCTACGTGACGCGCTTCGCCCACGCCAGCCGTCTCCTGGTCCACACCGGGCAGGAGGTCAAGCGCGGCGACCTGATCGCCCTGGTCGGCGCCACCGGCCTGGTCAGCGGCCCGCACCTGCACTACGAGGTGGAGATCGAGGGCCGCCAGGTGGACCCGCTCAACTTCATCGTCGCGGACGCCATCCCCGACTGATCTCGCGCGAGACGCGGCCGGCCGAGGCCCTCACCCGAAAAAGAAGGCGAGACAAACTGCCGTCTCGCCTTCTTTTTCGACCTCTCCCAAAACAGCCTGGGAGAGGTAACGGCAACTCATCGAAGCACTTGCCTTCGGTTCTCCCCCTTCTCCTGCAGTTCGGGAGAAGGGGGACGGGGGGATGAGGGGCCGCTCAGAAGAACAGCCCGCGCGCCATCGCCGTGGCGGCGAAGACCATCGCCACCACGAGGAACGCCTGGATGATGCTGATGCGCGCGAGGGCCGGCGCGGCGTGCAGGTCCAGCACCTCGCCGCGAGCCATGCTCCTGCGCCAGCGGATCAGCGTCAGCATCGGCCAGACCTCCAGGCCGAGGATCAGCATCAGCAACGCCATCTTCACCAGGAAGGCGTTGCTCTGGAGGTAGTACGACGCGCCTTTCTCGAATCCCCCGAAGGCGCGGATCAGCCCCGTGGAGATCCACAGCAGCGCGGCGAGCCCCCACAGCCCGTCCGCGGCGAAGGCGCGCCGCAGCTCCGCGGCGTCGGGGGTGCCGCGAAGGGCGCGGGCGCGCGTCCACACCGCGCCCAGGCCGATGCCCAGCGCCAGCAGGTGCAGCGCGGCAAGGATCCAGCGCACCATCGTCTCCGTCTCCGTTCGGGTGGCCGATCGGCGATGCAGCGGACGCGTACATCATACACCACCGCCGAAGCGGGGATT
>DASUYB010000187.1 GCA_036377595.1 Longimicrobium sp.
GCTCCACGGCAGCACGCAACGATGGCGAGAGTACCTCGCCGCTGGCCTCGAGTTGCTCGACTATGCTCATGAGCCACAATATGTAGTGGCCAACATGAACGAAGTCCACAACTTTCGCGCATGGCCCCTGAACGGTTACGCTGCGGCTTCAGCCGCCGGTTACGGACTCCGGCAACCTCACCGATCGTCCGATCGCCGCGTCTCGTGCTCTCCCGCGGTGCGGTGCCACTCCAGTTCGTCGACCGTTAGCGGGCGGATCAGCAGGTCCACCGCGAGCCAGAGCGTCTGGGAGAAGGGGTAGAAGAGGAACGGGGCGATCACCATCATCACCGGGCCGCCGATCTCCAGCAGCGTCCACGGCACGCGCGGCCAGGTGGCGATCATCACCGCGACCACCGCCAGCGCCAGCAGCCCCTCGGCGATGGCGATGTTGAACATCATCGAGCCGAGGAAGAAATCGTGCTCGCCGCGGTCCAGGCGTAGGCCGCAGGTGGGGCAGCGCGGCTTCAGCTTCAGCCAGTGCCGCAGCAGCCCGCCCCCGCCGCACACCGGGCACCGCAGCCGCGCCGCGCGCCACAGCCGCGTCCCCAGCGGCGGCACCTCCGCCCGCGCCGAGCCCTTCGTCTCCTGTCTCATCTATCTCCCGTCTCCGTCAGATTCGATCCAGGCGCGTATCAACGCACTCTCGCACTCTCGCACTCTCGCACTCTCGCACCAAATCTCGCGACCACCGTCCGGCGCGTGGATCGGCAAGCGGAGGACGCGGGAGTGGGAGATCTCCCCACGCACGGGCGCGGGGGCGGCCCCTTACTTGCCGGAAAGCCGCTCCGGGACTAGGTTGCGGACCCTCCGGAGAGCACCGGACGCACACACGAAACCGCACGAATCGGGAACGGAGCCGAGGACGATGAAGTTCGCGCTCGTTGGGGCTTTTCTGATCACCCTGCCCGCGGTGGCTGCGCTGATCTACGGGCTGATCTGGGGACCCCACTGGCTGGTTTACGCCGCGCTCTTCAGCATCGGCCTCAACACCCTTCCGTTCGTTGCCGCCGGCCTGCTGATGGGCAAGGGAAGCGACGGCCACGGCCCCGACCTGGGTCACTGAGCGCGCCGCGGATCGTCACCGCACGATCCTGATCTCGCGCCCGCCCAGCACCCACAAGCGCCCCGCGGCGTCCCATGCGGCGTCGCGGGGCGCTCGTTTGCTCTCCTCCAGCACCCTGCCGTCGGCCGCGGCCAGCAGGTGCAGCTCCCGCCCGAACGCCACGACGGCCAATCTCCCCCCCACCAGCGCCACCCGCACCGCGTCGGGGTCGTGCCCGCCGATGCCGCCGAAGTCCTTCGACCACACCTGCTTGAGCCCCTCGGGCCCGTGCCGCAGGGCGACGACGGAGCCGCCGATCAGCCCGTACAGCGTGCCGTCCGGCCCCGCCACGAGCGAGCGCACCGCCGCGCCGCTGCCGTAGGTCGACAGTAGCGCGCCGGAGAGCGCGTCGCGCACCTCGATGCCGGCGGGGACGTCGTGGCGCTCGCTTCCCGCCAGCGCCACGTACACGCGGTCGCCCAGCGGGGATACGGCGAGGGAGGAGACGGCGGAGCCCGCGTCCGGCCACCCCCACTTGGGCGCCAGCGTCTCCGGCGCGAGGCCGAGGACGCTCCCGTTGCGCGTCGCCGAATAGACCCAGCGCCCGCGCGGATCGCGCGCGAGCGGCGCGTCCGAGCGGCGCACGGCCAGCTTCCCCGCCGAGTCCACCACTCCCGTCGCCTCCTCGCCCCGCACGTACGTCCGCCGGCCCGCGCGCCAGAGCAGCCGCGGCGCGCCGTCCAGCGACACGGCCAAGCGCGCCACCTCGCGCCCCGCAGTATCGACGGCCACCAGCGCGCCCGCCGTCCCGATCCACGCGCGCCCCGCCGAATCGATCGCCAGCGTCGCGTCCTCGGGCACGGAGTCGCGCAGGGGGACGCGGTCGAGGGTGCGCAGCGTATCCTTCTTCCCGCAGGCTACCATCGTCAGAAAGAACAGGAGGAGGGGGATGAAGAGACGAAGCCGCGCGGCGCGGCATCGCCCCTCGTCCCCTCCTGCCCCCCTTCTCCCGAGCTGCAGGAGATGGAGGGAGATGGACGTCTCCCCCGGTGCGCGCGGGTCCGTGGTGGCGGGGGATTCCATCGACCGAAAAGCCAAACGCTCCGAGCCGGTTGCAAGGGTGAGCCGCGGGAGGATGCCCGTCCCGCGCAGCCGGAAGCAAGTGCCACGCCCCCGCCCGTTCGATGATGCGAGTTACCTGACAAGTTGTTAGCTTGTCCGCCGCCCGCGCATCCCTTCCACCCGCCACGCAGGAGCCGATGCCCGCCGCGGACCCCGTCGCCGTCGTGACCGCAGCGCTGGAGGAGTCCGCGCGCGTGAAGCTGGCGCTGCGCGAGCTGGCGCCGCAGGTGGCGCGGACGGCGGCGCGGGTGGCCGAGACGTTCCGCGGCGGCGGGCGGCTGTACGCGTGCGGCAACGGCGGCTCGGCGTGCGACGCCATGCATCTCGTCGAGGAGCTGGTGGCGCGCTACAAGCGCGACCGCCCCGGCCTTCCCGCGCACCACCTCCTCGACGCGCCCACACTGACCTGCTGGGCCAACGACTACGACTTCGCCACCGCCTTCCGCCGCCAGGTGGAGGCGATGGTGCGCCCTGGCGACGTGCTGGTGGCCATCAGCACCAGCGGCAACTCGCCGAACGTGGTCGCCGCGGCCGAGGCGGCGCGGGAGCGCGGCGCGGACGTCGTCGGGCTGCTGGGGCGCGGCGGCGGGCGGCTGGCGGCGCTCTGCACCGAAGCGCTGGTCGTGCCCGCGCGCGACACCGAGCGCATCCAGGAGGCGCACATCACCCTGATCCACCTGCTGTGCGAGCTGGTGGAGCGCGAGCTCTTCCCGGAGTCCGTCACGGACGGCTGAGCCCGCGCGTTCGCATGCGATCCCCCGATCTCCATCCCCCAGGAACGGACGCGGATGAGGAACTTCAAGCTGATGACCGTGGCGGCGGCCGTGCTGGCGTGCGCGGCGCTGGCCGCGTGCGGCGAGAGCGAGGCACGCAAGGAGGCACGGGCGCAGGCGCGCCGCAGCTCGTGCGTGGCGTCGGAGCTGGCGCTCGAGGCCAAGGAGCGCTTGGCCTCGCTCGACACGCAGGTGGTGCGGATGCAGGGCTCGCCGCTGGAGCAGGTGACGAACGCCAGCCACCTCTTCGCCGCCGCCTACAAGAGCTACGCCGACGCCAAGAGCCGCGCCGCCGACCTGGCCGACAGCGCCGCCGTCGCCCGCTCGAAGAACGACTCGGTGCGCCTGGCCGGCGAGTCGCAGCGCGCGCGCCCGCCCGCGCCGCAGCCGGGCGTGCAGCAGAACGCCGCGGAGCGCTTCGAGGCCGACATGCGCGAGGCGCTGGCCAACCCCGACCACCCCTGTAACAAGCAGGGCGAGGACGGCGAAAGCTGATTCCAAGCCTGGAAAGAGAAAGTCTCACGCAGAGTCAGCAGAGTCAGCAGTGAAACAGCTGCAGTTTACTGCTGACCCTGCTGACTCTGCGTGAGACCTGCAGTTTTCAGAGCCTGGACACGACGAAGGGCGGGGCCGCGCGAAACGGCCCCGCCCTTCGTTCCATCCCCCGATCACTCGTCAGTCGTCGCTGCCGGGGTAGACGAGCTTGAAGAAGCGGCTCTCGCCCTCGGGCTGGTGCAGGAACTCCAGCCCGCGGTCGTCGAACACCTGGAACCACTCGTCCCACGTGGTCGCCTCGAGGTTCTCCTCGCGCCCGCCGCTCCCCCGCCCCTCGACGAAGTCGATCCGCAGCAGCCCCTCCCCCGTCCCCTTCACGAACGTCGGGATGCCGCCGCGGGACTCGGCCCACTCGCGGATCTCGTCGTGATCCCTGGTCCGCTTGGCACTCGACATGACCCTTTCCTCCGTCCCGTTGATCCCCGTAGACTGACTGCACGCGGCGCCAGCTCAGGGCAATTCCCGTTCCCTGCGTGGACACTGGTGCCGCGCGCGTCCCGCATTTCACCCGACGGAGGGGTCTCCGAGATGGCCGTGCTGCACCTGCTGGGCACCGGCGCCGCCATGAGCGACGCCTCGCGCACCACCACCATGCTGGCTTTCGAGCACCGGGGCCACACGCTGGTGGTGGACTGCGGCGGCGACGTGGTGCAGCGGCTGCTGGCGAGCGGGGTGGACCTCGACTCGATCGAGGCGATGATCGTCACCCACGAGCACGCCGACCACGTGGGCGGCTTTCCGCTGTTCATGGAGAAGATCTGGCTGGCCGGCCGCCGCCGCCCCATCCCTGTGTACGGCATCGACGAGGCGCTCGCCCAGGCGCGGCGCGCGTGGGAGAGCTTCGACACCAGGGAGTGGAAGGGCGTGCCGGAGATCGAGTGGCACCGGGTGAAGCACGAGCCGGGCGCGACGGTGATCCGCAACGAGCGCTGGCACGTGACCGCCTCGCCGGGGATCCACCCCGTTCCCGTGGTGGGGATCCGCGTGGAAGCGGCCGGCGGCGGCGTGGCCGCCTACTCGTGCGACACCGCGCCGTCACGGGAGATCACGGAGATGGCGAAGGGCGCCGACATCCTGGTCCACGAGGCGCAGAAGCAGCCCGTCCCCGGCGTGCACTGCACCTACGAGCAGGCCGCGCAGGTGGCGTTCGAGGCGGGTGCGCGCCGCCTCATCCTCGTCCATCTCCCCCCCGGCGTGAACGAGGGAGACCTCGCCGCCGCGCGCGGCGTGTTCGCGCACACGGAGCTCGGGTTGGACGGAGGGCGGCATGAGTTCTGAGCTCGCCCGCATCCCCGCCGCCGCGGCGATGGCGCTGGCGATCGCGGGGTGCGCCGCCGCGCAGACCGCCCGCGCCGGCGAGTGCACCCTGCCTCCCGGCGACGAGCTGGTGAACGTGCGCCGCGTGGACCGCACCATCCGCACCGAGGTGCGCTACGCGACGGAAGACAACTTCACCGGCCGCGTCCTCCCCGGCTACGAGCACCCCCGCGCGATGCTGCGCCCCTCCGCCGCCGCGGCGCTGGGACGCGTGCAGGCGCGGCTGCGCGCGCAGGGGCTGGGATTGAAGGTGTTCGACGCCTACCGCCCCATCCGCGCCACGCAGGCGATGGTGGAGTGGGCGCAGCGCAGCGGCAACCAGTGGGTGCTGGACCAGGGCTACGTGGCCCGCTACAGCGGCCACAACCGCGGCAACACGGTGGACCTGACGCTGGTGGACCTCGGCACCGGCCGCGAGCTGGCGATGGGGACGCCGTTCGACACCTTCTCCGAGGCCGCGCACACGGCCAACGCCACGGGCGAGGTGATGGAGAACCGGATGCGGCTGAAGCGCGCGATGGAGGCGGAGGGCTTCCAGAACTACGACAAGGAGTGGTGGCACTACCGGATGTCCGGCGATCCGCCGGCGCTGGACGTGCCGCTGCGCTGCTTCCCCTGAGCCCGCGCGGGAACCGTCGCGGCGGAAGCGGGTAAGCGGTGTCCGCCGTTGAAGATGCGGCATCCAATCCCACACCTCTCGTCCACCTCCCCGGATGTGCAGGACATGAACGCTCGCACCGCCTCCGCGCTGGCCGTCGCCTTCTGCGCCGCCGCGCTCCTTTCCGCCCGCCCCGCCGCGGCGCAGGCCGACACCACCGCGCACGACACGTCGCACGCCGCGCACCCGGCCACGCCGCCGCGCCGCGCGCACCGCGACCGCAACGTGCTGACGCAGGAAGACTTCGCCAGCCGCAACGAGGACAACGCCTACGCCATCGTGCGCGCGCTGCGGCCGGCATGGCTGCGCGGCTCGCGCGGCGCCAGCAGCAACGCCGAGGCCACGCCCGTGGTCGTCTACCGCGACGACGTGAAGATGGGCGGCGAGAGCGAGCTGCGGGGGATCGGCAAGGTGCAGATCCGCGAGATCCGCTACCTGGACGCGATGGCGGCCACGCAGCGCTACGGGATGGACCACGCGGGCGGCGCCATCCTGGTCTCCACCCAGTGACCGGCTGACGCCACCGCACCACTTCCCGCGACGAAGCGCGCGCCCACGCCCCGGTGGGCAACTCCGCCGGGGCGCCGCGCTTCGCCCGGCGTTGGACAGACGTTGCGCGCGGGAGAGGCTCGTCCATCCCGCGGCGGACGCTCCGGATCGCGCCAATCCGCGAGTTGACCCGGTGTCGATTCGACGGTACATTACGGACGTTCCGAACCCATCATCCCGAGCTCCCGAACGCGGCGCCCGCCCTGCCGGGGCCCCGCATCGCACCCCACCCGCGAGGTACCCATGAGCTCCCGCATCGCCATCGCCCTTGCCGCGAGCACCGTTGCCGCGCTGGCGTGCGCGCGCCCCGCCGCCGCGCAGACCGACAGCACCACGTCGTCCACGGCCGTCACGGTGCAGCAGCCGAACGCGCAGCGGCCGCGGATCGACCGCAACCTGCTGACGCCCGAGGAGATCGAGCAGCGGCACGACGCCAACGCGTACGAGATGGTGCGCGCGCTGCGGCCGGGGTGGCTGCGCGGCGTCCGCGGCGCGTCGGGGCTGCGCAGCGCCACGGTGGTGGTGTACCGCGACGGGATGCGCATCGGCGGCGTGAGCGCGCTGACGGACATCAGCATCGAGTCGGTCAAGGAGATCCGCTTCTACAACGCCACCGACGCCACGCAGCGCTGGGGCACCGACCACGGCGCCGGCGCCATCTTCGTCGTCACCCGCTGACGCCAGTCTTCACGAACGATATGACGCGGCCCCGGTCGAGATCTCCTCGGCCGGGGCCGTCGCTTCGCGGTGACTCAAAAAGACAACAGATTGGCCTCACACGGAGGAAACGGAGGGAACGGAGGACTTCTCGTCGTTCCTCCGTTTCCTCCGTTCCCTCCGTGTGAATTTCTTCCTTTCCTTGATCTCACCACCTCGGATCTTCCGCGAGCAGCGCGTCCGCCTCGTCGGCGGGGACGGGGACGGAGAAGAGGAAGCCCTGCGCGTAGTCGCAGTCCAGCGCGCGCAGCAGCTGCAACTGCTCGTTCGTCTCCACCCCCTCCGCCACGACCACCACGCCCAGGTTCCGCGCCAGCGCCACGATCGCCTGCACCAGCTGCGCGTTGCGCCGGTCGAACTCCATCCCGCTCACGAAGCTGCGGTCGATCTTCAGCTCGTCGATGGGAAAGCGGTGCAGGTAGCCGAGCGACGAGTAGCCGGTGCCGAAGTCGTCCATGCACAGCAGCACGCCCAGGTCGCGCAGGCGGGCCAGGATCGACTGCCCCGGCTCGGCGTGCTGCAGGATCACGCTCTCGGTGATCTCGAAGTGCAGCACCCCGGGCGCGATCCCGCACTCGCGGATGGAGCGCTCCACGTGGTCGGCCAGCTCCAGCTGCGTGAACTGCGCGGCCGACAGGTTCACCGACACCCGCAGCGGCCGCCCGGGGAACGCCTCGCCCCAGCGCTGCGCCTGGCTGCACGCCTCCTCGATCACCCAGCGGCCCAGCGAGTGGATCAGCCCCATCTCCTCGGCCACGGGCACGAACACGCTGGGCGACACCCATCCCCGCTCGGGGTGCCGCCAGCGCAGCAGCGCCTCGAACCCCGCGATCCGCCCGTCCTCCAGCCGCACCACGGGCTGGAAGTGGAGCGAGAACTCGCCCCGCTCCATCGCCCGGCGCAGGTCCGTCTCCATCTGCAGCCGCTCGATGGCCTCGGCGTGCATGGCGCGGTCGAACACCTCGTAGCGGTTCTTCCCCAGCGCCTTGGCGCGGCTGAGCGCGGCGTCGGCGTTGCGCAGCACCTCGTCGGCCTGGTCGGCGCCGCCGGTGCTCACCGCGATCCCCACGCTGGCCGAGGTGAACACCTCGTGGCGCGCCAGGGCGAAGGGCGCCGCCAGCACGTCGAGCACCCGCTCGGCCATGTGCGTGGCCTCGATCGGGCTGGCCACCTCGCCCAGCAGCACGGTGAACTCGTCGCCGCCGAAGCGCGCCACCGTGTCGCCGGGGCGCATCACCCCCTCCAGCCGCTCGGCGATGGCCACCAGCATCTGGTCGCCCACGCCGTGGCCCAGCGAATCGTTCACCACCTTGAAGCGGTCGAGGTCCAGGAAGAGCACGGCGAAGGGGTGCTCGCCGCCGCGGCGCACGCGCTCCAGCGCCTGCCCCAGGCGGTCGACGAAGAGCGCGCGGTTGGGCAGGCCGGTCAGCGCGTCGTGCAGCGCGCCGTAGGCCAGCTGGTCTTCCACCCGCTTGCGCTCGGTGATGTCGTGGATGATCCCCTGGAAGCCCACCGGCCGGCCGTCGGCGCCGCGGCGCACGGTGGACGAGACCAGGCAGTGGATGGGCTCGCCGTCGCTCCTGCGCAGCCGCAGCTCGTAGTCGCGCACGTAGCCGGTGCGGTAGATCTCGTCGCGGAAGCGCAGCCGGTCGCTGGCGTCGAAGTACAGGTCCTCCATGTGGAACGACTCCACCGCGTCGCGGGGGATGCCGAACATCTCCAGCATGGCCTGGTTGGCGGAGAGGAGGCGGCCCTCCACCGTGCTCATGTACACGGCGTCGCGGCTCTCCTCGAAGAGCGAGCGGTAGCGCTCCTCGCTCTCGCGCAGCGCCTCCTCGGCGCGGATGCGCTCCGTGACGTTGCGCGCGAACCCCTGCACCCCGCGCAGGCGCCCGCCGCGCCGCACCGCGGTCTCCACCAGCTCCAGCGCGATCCGCCGCCCGTCGCGGTGGAGCGAGAACACCAGGTAGGTGTTGGGGGTTCCGCTTTCCAGCGTGTGCCGCGTCTGCGCGTCGACGATGGCGTCGAGCTCGTGGCCGGTGTGCAGGACGGCGTAGGGCCGCCCCATCAGCTCCTCGGGGGCGTAGCCCAGCACGTCGCGCACCGAGGGGCTCAGGTACTCGTACACGCCCTCGGTGTCGTGCACGTAGAAGAAGAGCTGCTGCGAGCCGGTCAGCATCAGCCGGAAGCGCTCCTCGCTGGTGCGCAGCGCCTCCTCGGCCCGCCGGCGCGCGGTGATGTCGCGGTTCACCCCCAGCGCGCCGATCCGCTGCCCCTGCGCGTCGCGCAACGGCACCACCAGCGTTTCCGACCATCCGCGCGAGCCGTCGTTGCGGACGAAGCGCACCTCGCCCTGCCACCGCCCCTCGGCCTCCAGCGCCTGCAGGATGCGCCGGTTCAGCCCCGGCCCCTCGTCGGGGCTCATCCACAGCTCCAGCGCGGTGCGTCCCAGCGCCTCGTCGCGCGTCCAGCCGTAGATACGCTCGGCGGCCGGGTTCCAGTCGGTGATCCGCCCCTCCAGGTCGCTGATGATCACCGCGTCGTACATGCTGTCGAAGGTCAGCGCCTGCCGCTGCAGCGCCTCCTCGGCCCGCTTGCGCCCCGTGATGTCGAAGCAGGTGCCCAGCCCCGCCGGCTCTCCCGCGTAGGTCACGGTGCCGGTGGTGTAGTCCACCCAGCGCACCTCGCCCGACTTGTGCACGATCTTGAACTCGTAGCGCCCGGGCACGTCCTCGCCGCGCTGCCGGGCCAGGCCGCGGTCGCGCACCAGGTCGCGGTGGTCGGGGTGCACCACCATCCAGAAGTCGGCTGCCAGCAGCTCCTCGCGCGAGTAGCCGGTGAGCTCGGTGGCGGCGGCGTTCACGTACAGGAAGCGGGAGCCGCGGAAGATGAAGGTGGCCGCGGCCACGGCCTCGGCCAGCTCGCGGAACTGGCGGTCGCTCTCGCGCAGCGCGGCCTGCGCGCTCTCGTGCGCCGCCAGCAGCGCACGGTCCGAGGCGGCGTCGTGGAAGGATTCGTTCAGGTCCGCGAGGAATGCCCGCAGCGGCTCGGGAAGCGCGTCGGCCGCGCCGAAGTGCCGCTCGACCAGTGCGGCGAGCTGCGGATCGAGCGCGGAGTCGGCGAGAGGTGCGGACATGCGGTCCCGCGGGAGCATGAAGACGGTCGGCCGAGCCTCAAGGGGGGCGACGCTCGTCCGCCACGGCGCGTCACATCGCGGCGCCGCGGCCCGGGCCGCCCGTCCCCGCGAAGGATGGGCGCGGGGGTGGGAAACCGGCGTTTGGGTGAAGAGGGAAGATAGGGCGCCCTGTCCGGTGGAGCAAAAGATTCCTTCGGCGGGAGCGCGGATTTGGCGCCATGGAGCCCGCCGCCCTTCGCCCACCCGTTCTCGCGGGGAGGTCTACCAGCGCGGCTCGGCGGCCACGAGCTGGAGGAGCGCGTCCGGCTCCAGCGCGGGGGAGAAGAGGAAGCCCTGCCCGTACTCGCACCCCAGCGCGCGGACCAGGGCCAGCTGCGCGGGCGTCTCGATCCCCTCCGCGATCACCGCCAGGTCGAGGGTGCGGGCGATGGTGGCCACAGTGCGCACCATCGGCTCGCCCCCCTCGCCGCCGATGCGGGCCACGAACGAGCGGTCCACCTTCAGCGCGTCGATCGGCAGGCGGTGGAGCGAGGAGAGGCTGGAGTAGCCGGTGCCGAAGTCGTCGAGGTACACGCGCGCGCCCAGCGCCTTCAGCCGCGCCAGCGTGGCCGCCGCGGCGTCGACGTTGTCGACCACCACGCTCTCGGTCACCTCCAGCCGCAGCAGGTGCGGCTCGATCCCGCTCTCCGCGATGGCCTCGCGCACCTGGTCGACCAGGTCGGACTGCGAGAACTGGCGCACGGACAGGTTCACGCTCACGCTGAGCCCCGCGGCCGCCGGCGAGCGCGCCTGCCACTCGTGCAGCTGCCGGCAGGCGTCGCCGATCACCCGCCGGCCGATCTGCAGGATCAGCCCCGTCTCCTCGGCGGGGGGGATGAAGTCCATCGGGGCGATCCAGCCGCGCTCGGGGTGCCGCCAGCGCAGCAGCGCCTCCACCCCCACGATCCGCCCGGTGCGCAGCGAGACGATCGGCTGGTAGTGGAGGGAGAACTCGCCGCGCTCGATCCCCTTGCGCAGGTCCGTCTCCATCTGCAGCCGGGTGAGCGCCAGCGCGTGCATCGCCCGATCGAACAGCTCGTGCCGCCCCGTTCCCGCCGCCTTGGCGCGGTACATGGCCATGTCGGCGTTGCGCATCAGGTGGTCCGGCCGCCCGTACGCGGTGGAGCTCAGCGCCACGCCGATGCTGGCGGAGGTGAACACCTCGTAGCCGCTGAGCGAGACCGGCGCGGCCAGCGCCGCCTGGATGCGGTCGGCCGCCCGCAGCGCGTCCTCCACCGCGCCCAGGTCGTCCAGCAGCACCGCGAACTCGTCGCCGCCGAAGCGCGAGACGGTGTCCGTCTCCCGCAGCACGTTCTTCAGGCGTCCCGCCACGGCCACCAGCAGCTCGTCGCCCACGGCGTGGCCCAGCGAGTCGTTCACCACCTTGAAGCGGTCCAGGTCCAGGAAGAGCACGGCAAAGAGGTAGCCCTCGCGCCGCTTCTCCTGCAGGACGGCGCGCGCCAGCCGCTCCATGAAGAGGTGGCGGTTGGGAAGGCCGGTCAGCGCGTCGTGCAGCGCGTCGTGGCGCAGCTGCTCCTCCACCGCCCGCCGCGCGGTGATGTCGTCGGCGAAGAGGTGGACCACGCCCATCTCCACGTGGGGATGGTAGGTCCACGAGAACACACGGTCGTCGACGTCCACCTCCACCGTGCGGATGGGCTGCCCGCCGGCCAGCGCGGCGGCGCACAGGCCGCGGTGGTTGCGCGGGAGGAAGCCGTCCTCGAGCGGCGTGCCCACCTCGGCCAGCACGTGGCGGGTGGCGGGGTTGGCGTAGATGACGTTGCCCTCGCGGTCGCACTCCAGCACCGGGCTGGGCGCCTCGCGGGGGATGGCGGCCAGGCGCAGCGTCTGGTCCTCCGCGCGCCGCAGCTCGGTGACGTCGTGCGCCACGGCGACGGCGCCCGCGATCTCGCCGTCAGGCCCCGGCTGCGGCGACCAGCGCACGGCCACGCGGCGTCCCGCCGCCCGCCCCGCCGCGGCCACGTCGGCCACCTCGGCGGTCCCACCCTGCAGCACCGCGTCGAGCAGCGAGGCCGGCGCGTCGCCCGCCAGCGCGGCGCCCACCTCCGCGGCCGGCTCGCCCAGCACGTCCGCGGCGGACAGGCCGGTCAGCGCCTCCATCGCCGCGTTCCACACCACCCAGCGCAGCTCGCGGTCGCACGCAGCGATGCCGATGGCCGCGCTCTCCAGCACGCCCTCGGTCACCACCTCCGCCAGGTGCGGGCCGTGCGCGCTCACCGGAACGCCTTCTCGCGGCGGGCCGCAACGGCCCCAAAGGCGGGGCGACGCGCGGTCACGGGGCGGTCGTCGACAGGGTGGACGCGGTGCACGAAGGCTCCCTGCAAGCGAGGCGGAGTCGGCAAGGTGTACGGATTGGCCGCGGCGGGATTCTACACGCGCCGGAGACGGCGATCAAGCCTCCTTTGCTGGCGCGTAACGGGAGCTTGCCGCCGATGACTCAACTTGTCCCCGAGGCGGCCGCAAAAGCTCTGCCATCCCTCCGCTGCCCGAAGGCGGGAGAAACCACGCCGTTGCAGGGAAACGGAAGGTACGATGGCGGGGGATTCTTTTCCGATCTTGGAAGAAATTTTCCGTCCGTGGCCGCTTTGGACGCACCCGGACGGGTAGTCCACCGCCGCACTCCCGCACTTTCGCGCTCCCGCACTGTATCACTCCGGCACATCCCGGCCGCAGATTGTCCAAGATCCGCCATGGATGCGCGTTCTTCCTCCGCCCGGCGGCGGGGGCGCGGCGCGCTACGCGACTGGCGACCCTCTTGCATGCGCGATTATCTTTGTTGAACCCCCACCGGACCGGCGCCGCCCGAGCCCGGGCCGGTGGACGGGAACCCTCTCACGGCGGGTCGAGGGATCCATGGATTTCGGCGGCCGTTCCAACCAGTACGACGACGAGGCGGGCTACCGCGGCCTGCAGCTGCGCGAGCGCATGGAGGCGCTCGGGCAGGTGTCGGCCGAGCTGATGCACGACCTGGCGATGGGGCTCAGCGCCATCGAGGCGCGCGCGCGCCTGGCCGCGGCCGAGGCGCGCGCCGGGCACGCCGTCACCGGCGACCTGGAGCAGGTGGTCGACGCCAGCGCCGACCTGAACCTGATGGTGCGCGACACGCTGGACGTGGTGCAGGGGCGCGCCATCTCGCCCGAGGTGCGCTTCGACGTGGCCAGCGTGGTGGAGGGTGCGGTGGGACGCTTCTTCCGCGGCTCGCGCGGGGTGGAGGTGCGGCTGCGCACCGAGCTTCCCGGCACGGTGGAGGTGGAGGGGCGCGCGTCGTTCCTCTTCCGCTCGGTCATGAACCTGCTGTCCAACGCCATGCGCCACTGCCGCAGCGAGGTGCAGGTGGGCGTGAGCGTCGAGGATCCGCGCCGGATGGACGAGGACGCCGAGGCGGTGGTCTGCATCGACATCGAGGACGACGGCGCGGGGCTGGACCTGGCGCGCGCCGCCACCGTCTTCGAGCCCGCCCCCTTCGGCGACCCCGAGGGCGTGGGGATGGGGCTCTCGGCGGTGGCGTGGATGGTGGCGCAGCTGGGCGGCTGGGTGCGGCACCGCCCCGGCGACGAGCTGGGCGGCGCCTGCTTCGAGATCCGCCTGCCCGTGGCCGACCACGCCACGAGCACGGGCTGATCTCCAGCATCGGCAGACGAAACTCGGAGGAGCCGGCGGTCGAGCGACCGCCGGCTCTCCTTTTTCACACAGAGGGCACGGAGATCACGGAGGCACAGAGAACCAAACGCGGTCCTCTACGCCTCCGTGATCTCCATGTCTCTGTGTGACTTTCTGGATCGAGGATTACGGGATCAGCCCGCCGACGGCGCCGGTGACGGACCCGCCGAGCGACCCGCCCGCGTTCAGCACGCCGCCCACCCCCGCCGTCGCGCCCGCGGCGACGTTGCCGGCCGCGTCCAGGCCGCCCGTGGAGCCGCGCAGCATCGCGTCCACGCTGCCGGTGGCGGCCAGCTGGGTGATGGCGCGGTCGCTGGCGTTGTGCTGTAGCCGCGAGGCGATTGCCGCCGCCGCGCCGTGGAAGTCGCCGCTTTCGGCGCCAAGGCTGGCGAGCGCGTTCAGCGACGCCGTCAGCGAGCGGCGGGCGGGCGCGCGCTCCGCGAGCACGGCGAGGTCCGCCTGCGACGCGCCGCGCGCTATCGCGTTCGCGCCGGCGACGATCTCCGCGCGCGAGGCGGTGCGCTCGCCGCGGCGGCCGAGGGCGTCGCGCGAGGCGTCGAGGCGCGCGTACGCATCGGCTGCGGCGCGGGCGGCCTGCGCCTCGGACGCGCCGCGGGCTCGCGCCTCCGCCGCCGCGCGAGCGACGACCTCCGACGGCAGCCCGGCGTCCGCCGCGGCTCGCACGCTGACGTCCGCGCCCGCATTGGTACGCGAGCCGGCGGCGTTGGCCTGCGCGCGGGCGGACACATTCGTCCGCGCCTGTACCGTCGTCTGCGCCGCGAGCGCGGCGGGGGCGGCCAGCAGCGCAGCCGCCGCGATGTACGTGATCTTCCGCATCTTCTTCATCTCCATCTGCAGTTTTGTTCTCCTCATCCCGTCGCGGCGGACGGCGGCCACACGCACCGCCATCCGCCGCACTCAGCACTCAACACTTCAGCTCGCCGTCACCTGCACCGCGCTGGCGAAGGCGGTCTCGCTGACGGTGTGCGTGGTCGCGCTCGCCTGATTGAGCCAGACGTTGCTGTTCAGGTTGATCAGCAGGTTGGTGGTGGCGCCCGCGTTGGCCGTCGCGCTCACCTGGCGCTCCACGGTGATGCTGCCGTCGCCCTGCGTGTCCACGCTCACGTTGCCGGTGAGCAGGCCGGTGCTGATCTGCAGGCTGCTGCTGAGGCTGGCGTTCACCTGCTCGAACACCACGCGGACGCGGGCGTAGGTGCCGGCCTCGACGCGCGAGGTGGCGAGGACGGCGGCACCCCCCTGCCCCGACGCGTCGACCACCGCGTGCGAGGCGGCGTTGTTGGTCAGCTCCACCCAGCCGCCCGTCTGCGTCTGCACGTACACGCGGGCGCGGAAGTCCACCGTGCCGCTGGCCGTCGTCGTGGCGAAGCGCGGCGCGCCGCCGTCCGCCGGCGCCATCGCGGCCGACGCGCCGTTGTCGTCGCCGATGGCGGAGGCGCGCATGGTCGAGTTCCCCGAGCCGGACACGCCGGTCGCGTCCGAGCAGGCGCCCAGCATGGCCGCCGTGGCGAGGGCGAACAGCGTCGCATACGTCTTCTTCATCGTCTTCCTCCAGGAGCCCGTCAGGGTCGAGCGGCGGCGGGCACCACGCCCGCCGCATCTGGCCCGACTGCAAGGCAGCGGCGGTGCCACCTCCAAAATCGTTGATATCACTAGGTTTCCGGAAAATGTCGATCGCGCACGGACAGAGTCTTGTCACATTTTCCGGCAAGCCCGCGGACGCGGCTTTCACATTTTGCAATCATGGCATGCGTCCGAGCGACAGGCGGCCCGTGGTTCGGGAGCCGGCCACAGATTCCTCAGGCGCCATGGCCATGGCATGGACGATAGGGCGGCACAGCGCCTTCGGAATGACATTCCGGCCTCGCAGCGGCTGGTTCAGGTCTTCATCCTGCGCGGGTGGACGGCGGCCGATCAGCCGCCATCCCCGCACTCCGCACTGAGCACTCAGCACTTCAGTTCGCCGTTACCTGCACTGCGCTGGCGAACGCCGTCTCGCCGACGCTGCGTGTGCTGGCGCTCGCCTGGTTCAGCCAGACGTCGCTGTTCAGGTTGATCCGCAGGTCGGTGGTGGCGCCTGCATGGGTCGTCACGCTTACCTGTCGGACGCAGGGCGAGGCAGCCGTGGTGCCATCCCCTAAACTGTTGACGTTACTGGGTTTTAGGGAGATGTGGATTGGGCGTGGCCAAAGTCTTGCCACATTTTTCGGCAAGCGCTCGGAAGCAGCTTCTAACATTTTGCACTCGATGGAGATGGCGGAGCGGAGCGGCGGGATCCTGCTGATCGGCGGCGACGCAGCGACGGCCGCGGCGGTCCGCTCCGCCGCGCGCGACGCTGGCGTGGTGGCGCGCGTCGCCGCGTCGCTGACGGACGGGCTGCGCGCCCTGGGCGAGCACGGGTGGGGCGCGACGCTGCTGTCGGTGGAGACGGCGGGAGAGGACCCGGAGCTCATCCGCCGCATCGCCGACGAGGCGAACGCGGGCGCGCTGGTGCTCGTCGCCGCCGTGCCGTCGCTGCGCCTGGCGATGGAGGCGCCGCGCCTGGGCGCCGCCGAGCTGCTGGCCGAGCCCGTCCGCGCGGAGGACGTGCTCCGCATCCTCGGCGCGGCGGGGCCGACCGGCGAAGGGGTGCCACTCCCGGAGCTCGATGGAGATGGGGACGAGCTGGTGGGCTCATCCCCCGAGCTGCTGGAGGTGTTCAAGACGGTAGGGCGGATCGGCCCGAGCCCCGCGACGGTGCTGGTGACGGGCGAGTCGGGGACGGGGAAGGAGCTGGTCGCGCGCGCGATCCACGCCGTCAGCCCGCGCGCGACGCGGCCGTTCGTGGCGGTGAACTGCGCGGCGATTCCCGAAGACCTGCTGGAGAGCGAGCTGTTCGGCCACGAGCGCGGCGCGTTCACCGGCGCGGTGGCGCGCAAGATCGGCCGCTTCGAGCGCGCGCACGGCGGCACGCTGTTCCTGGACGAGATCGGCGACATGAGCCTGGTCCTGCAGGCCAAGATCCTCCGCGCGCTGCAGGAGCGGGAGATCGAGCGCGTGGGCGGCGAGGAGCGCATCGCGCTGGACGTGCGCGTCGTTGCGGCCACGCACCGCGACCTGGCGGCGCTGATCGCGTCGGGCGACTTCCGCGAGGACCTGTTCTACCGCCTGGCCGTGGTGCGCCTCCACCTCCCGCCGCTCCGCGAGCGCCGCGGCGACATGCGCGCGCTGGCGCTGCACTACGCCGCCCGGTTCGCGCGCGCGTACGCTCGCCCGCTGCGCGCCGTCGCCGAGGATGCGCTGGCGCGGCTTGAGACGCACCCGTGGCCCGGCAACGTGCGCGAGCTGCGCAACGTGATCGAGCGCGCGGTGCTGCTGGCGACGGGCGACGTGCTCCTCCCCGAGCACCTGGAGCTGGACGCCCGCGCCGGCGCCGAGCCGGCGGCGTCCACCGGACCGACGCTGCCGGGATGGAACGCGGAGATGACGATGGCGCAGGTGGAGGCGCTGCACATCCGCGAGGTGCTGGACCGCGTCGGCGGCCACTTCGGCAAAGCCGCCGACATCCTGCAGATGCACCGCAACACCGTGTCGCGCAAAGCGATGGAGTACGGCATCATCCCGCGGGAGTAGAAGCATCGTGTGATCCTCAACCGGGTTGACCCTCACCCGAAAATCTGGAAGGGCCGACACATAACCCCCGTGTCGGCCCTTCCAGATTTTCGACCTCTCCCGACAGCAGGAGAGGTGAACTGCAACTGCAACTAAGTTCATGCGGCATTTGCAGTTATATCCTTGTAGATACCGGCCGGCAGAATCATCCCGACCCGCGCTGCACCCTCTCTCCCCGCGCTGAGGTCTCCCCCCTTCTCCCGTTATCGGGAGAAGGGGGGTCGGGGGGGATGAGGGCCCTCGCGCGCAGCGCGACCCCGCTGTTGAGGATGCCAGTCCTGCCGGATTTCTCGCCCGTTCTCACAAATTGTGGCAACCACAATCCATCTCCATCTCCCTCGAATCCCCAAAAACCCCAGCAACCACGCCGAATTCCCATCCCCCACCCATGGAACGACGCCTGCCTTGAGACTCTGGCGCGGTCCGGAACGCCGGCCCGCGCGGAATCCTGGCAACCGTAGCCGCATCTCCCGACCGTGACCACGCGCCCGCTGAAAGTCGACCACGCGCTCAAGGCCCTCCCCGAGGTCGACGACCTGGGCGGGCTGCGCGAGGCGCTGATCGGCGCGTCGCGCGAGGACCGCGGGCGGGCGTGGGCGGCGTCGGAGGCATACGCCACCGTCGACGCGCGCATCGCCGACACGGCGGCGCTCGACGCGCGCATCGCCGCCATCGCGGACGAGGCGCGATCGCGGGTGGAGACGGTGATGCGGCACTCGCTGGCCGCCCTGCGCGCGCTCGAGGCGGGCGACGAGGCCGCGGCGTCGCGCGCGCTGGTGGCCGCGGGCGAGGTGGAGGAAGACGCGGGACGGCTGGACGCCGCCGAGGCGTGCTACCGACAGGCTGCCGCGCTCGGCCGGCGCCCGCGCGACCGCAGCGCCGAGGGGCTGGCGGTGCGGCGTCTCGGCCGCATCGCCCGCGAGCGCGGCGACCTGGATGCGGCGCTGCGGCACTATCTCGCCAGCTACGAGATCGCCGTGGCGCAGCGCGACACGGAGGGCGCGGTCGTTGCCTGCCAGGGCACGGGCAACGTGTACGGCGACCAGGGGCTGTGGGAGAAGGCGCGCGAATGGTACGAGCGCGGCGTCTCACTGCTCAGCGAGGAGATCCCGACGCGGCCGCTCTGGCAGCTGTACAGCAACCTGGCCGTGGTCGCGCGGCGCACGGGCGACCTGGGCGCGAGCGAGGCGTGGCTGGACCGCGCGGAAGCCATCGTCGGCCAGTTGGACGACGCGGCGGGGCGGCTGCCGATCGAGAACGGGCGCGCGCGCCTGCTGGTGGAGCGCGGCGACTACGCGGCGGCAGCGGCGGCGTATCGCCGATCCCTCGAGGCGCAGGGATCGCCGTCGCTGCGCGGCGCGGTGCTTTCGAACCTGGCCGACTGCCTGCTGCTGGCGGGCGACCTTCGCGGCGCCGTGGCCGCGGCGCGCGAGCTGGAGCGGCTTGCGATGGTGCATCGACTCACGCCGCTGCTGCCGCACGCGTACCGCACCCTCGGCGCCGCCGCACGCGCGCGCCGCGACGAGGAGGGATTCGTGTTCTACGAGCAGGCGCTCGACCTCTGCCGGGCGCCCGGATCGCCCCCTTTCGAGCTGGCGCAGACCCAGCATGAGTACGCGCTGTTCGAGGCGGCGATGGGCCATCCGGAGAGCGCCGTCGCGCGGCTCGACGAGGCGCTCGCCATCTACCGCCGCCTGGGAACGCGGCCGGAGATGGAGAAGGCGGAGCGGGAGAAGGTGGAGATACAGGCGCAACTCTCTGGCGTGCAAAGGGTTGAAGATACGGTCGAGATCACTTCTGAAGACGGTGGACGATGAAGATGCATGCGAGGGGCGCGGCCGCCGCGCTGCTGCTGGTGATCGGGCTGGGGGGATGCGGCAAGGAGGTGCTGGTCGGCGGCCAGAAGCACGTCGAGACCAGCGCGACCGGCGACGGCACGCCGGAGGGGAACGCGTCGCGCGCACCGGCGTTCGCGCTGGCGCCTGCGGACGGGCCGAATGCCGCCACCGCGATCGCCGGTCGCGCGCAGGGAACGATCGGCTTCGACGCGCGGGTGTTTCTGGTGACATCCGGCGGCGACGTCATCCCACTGGCCGACGCGACCGGGACGACGGTGCGCATCGACGGCGGCGACACCGTGCACATCGCGTCGAGCGGCGTGCCGGTGGACCGTTACACCGCGGTGCGCGTCACCTTCACCCGCGTGCAGGCCAACGTCACCAGCGGGCTGGTGATCGGCGGCACGAGCGTGACCGGCCTGCTCAGCGTCTCCATCCTCCCCGGCGACAGCATCGTGGTGGAGCGCGCGGTGGACCTGGGCGCGCCCGAGGCCGACGCCCGGCTGCTCGTCGATCTCGACGCATCCGCCTGGCTCGGCGCGGCGAACCCGATGACGCGCCTGGTCGCCGCCGCCACCTTCCGCGACGCCGTGAAGGTCAGGACGTACTGATCGCGCGGGAGTGAAGATATCGCCCCGCGCATCGGCAATCTTGATTTCACACGGAGGGCACGGAGATCACACCGGCACAGAGAACCCATCGCGGTCCTCTGTGCTTCTGTGATCTCCGTGCCTTCTGTGTGATGCCAGGTATGGGGAAAGTATTGGCGCATCCGACCGAATCTCGTGCTGCCGCGATGATAGATCCTTCGGCCTGCAAACGCTTGTAAAGACGCTGGTTATGGTCTGGCCGGCCTCAGGATGACGTCAGCGTGGGATCGCTCTGGGTGCATCAACCCGATTCCTGGATTTCGTAGATTCCTTCTTCTTCCGTCTACTCTTCGACTTCCTGCCGCGGGCCGTCGACTGGAAGGGTGACGGTGAAGGTGCTGCCGCGGCCGGGCTCGCTGCGCACGGAGATCTCGCCGCCCAGCAGGCGCACGAAGTCGCGCGAGAGCGCCAGGCCGAGCCCCGTGCCGCCCTCCTTGCGCGTCGTCGAGGGATCGACCTGGAAGAAGGGCTCGAAGACGCGCGCCTGGTTGTCGGCGCTGATGCCGGGGCCGGTGTCCTCCACTTCGACCACCGCCCGGTCGCCCTCGCGCCGCGCGCGGACCGCCACGCCGCCGCGCTCGGTGAACTTGAGCGCGTTCCCCAGCAGGTTGGTCAGCACCTGGCGCAGCAGCCCGCGGTCGGTGGCGACGCGCCCCGCGCCCTCGGTGTCGATCTCCAGCGACAGCTTCCTCGCCTCCGCCGCGCCGCGCATGGCCTCGCCGACGGATTCCACCAGCTCGCCCAGGTCCAGCACCTCGGGCTCGGCGCGGCGCGTTCCGGCCTCCACGCGGGCCAGGTCGAGCACGCTGTCGATCAGCTCCACCAGGTGGCGCCGCGAGACGCGCATGCGGCGGAGCGCGTCGCGCTGCATCTCGGTGAGCGGGCCGTAGATCCCCTCCTCCAGCAGGCCGGCGTACCCCTCCAGCGCGTTGAGCGGGGTGCGCAGCTCGTGGCTCATCATCGCCAGGAACTCGCTCTTGGCGCGGCTGGCGGACTGCGCGCCGGCGTAGAGCCGGGCGTTGCGCACCGCCAGCGCCGCCTGGTCGGTCAGCAGGGAGACGACGCGCAGCGCCTCGTCGCCCAGCGCGCCGCGCCCGGGGCCGTTCACCACCGCCAGGATCCCCACCACCTCGTCGCCCGCGCGCAGGGGAACGAGCGCGGCGTGCTCGGCGCCCACCGACAACAGCATCGCGCGGCTGGGAATCTCCGCGGGCAGGTCGGCGACGGCCATGCTGCGGGGCACGCCCGCGTCGGCAACCATCCGCGTCACCGACGCGCCCGAGGGGACGGTCACGCCCGCCAGGGATTCCATGATCCCCACCGCCGCCATCACCTGCGTGCGCTCGCGCTCCTCGCCCACGTACATGGTCAGCGCCGCGCCCTCCGCGCCGGTCAGCTCGCGCGCCGCCGCGGCGATGCGCTGCATCACCTCCGGCGGATCGAGGGTGGAGGTGAGCGCCTCGGCGGCGGCGAGGAGCGCGCGGTTCTCCTCGCCGCGGCGGCGCTCCTCCAGGTGCAGCCGCGCGTTGTGGATGGCCAGCGCGGCGGTGTCGGCCAGCCCCTCCAGCAGCCGCACGTCCTCGTCGGTGAACGGCGTCCCCCGGTCGACCACGGCCAGCACGCCGGCCGGCGCGCCGAAGGCCAGCATCGGCGCGAGCGCCAGGTTGCGGATCCCCCGCTCGCGCGCCATCGCCTTGAACAGGCTGGTCTCGGGAAGGTCGGCGGTGTCGTTGAACACGCGCGTTCCCCCGTGGGCCAGCACGTCGGCCACCACCGTGCCGGCGAGACCCATCACCCGCCCGTCCAGGTCCGCCAGCGCACCCAGCGCGGGGGAGAGCCGCACGCTCTCGCCGTCACGGGGGATGACGATCACCGCCGCGCGCGAGCCCAGCAGCTCCATCGCCGAGTGCGCGGCCAAGTCCAGCACCCGCGCGGGATCCAGCTCGCTCACCAGCACGCGCCCGATCTCGCGCAGCGCGCGGCTCTCCTCCGCGCGCAGCGCCGCCTCGCTGGCGGCCGACTCGGCCTCGCGGGTGCGTTCCAGCAGCTGCCGCTCCAGCGCCAGCCGCTCGGTTAGGTCGTAGAAGACCACGAGCGCGCGGTCCACCCGCCCCGCCGAATCGCGCAGGGGAACGCCGCTGACGCTGACGGTGCGCTCCTCGCCGTCGCCGGGGCGGAGCACGATCTCCACGTCGCGCGTGGGCTCGCCGCGCAGCGCCCGCGCGACGGGGAGCTCGCCGGCCGGGAAGGGCTCGCCGGTGGGGCGGAAGGCCTGCCAGCGGCCGGGATATTCGGCCAGCTCGGCGGCGGTCAGCTCCTCCAGCGGGCGCCCGCCCATCGCCACACCGGCGGGGTTGATGTAGGTGGCGTTCCCCGACGGCGCGTCGGCCACGATCACGCCCACGGGAAGGGTGTCGAGCACGTCGTACAGCGCCTTGCGCTCGGCCTCGGCTGCGCGGCGCCCGAGCACCTGCTCGGTGACGTCGACCACCAGCAGGAGGAGGTAGCGCGGCCGGTCGCCCTCGCCCGCCGAGAGCGGCTGCAGCGTCCAGCGGAAGTAGATGACGCCGCGCTCGAAGCCGGCGAACTCGAACTCGGGGATCTCGACCGGCTGGCCGCTGTCGCGCACCCGCCGGAAGATCTCGCCGATCCCCGACCCCTCGAAGTCGGGGATGAACTCGGCGGGGGTGTGGCCGACGATGGCGCCCGGCTCGCGCCAGGGGCCCTCGAGGAACTGGTGGTAGAAGGCGTTGGCCTCGCGCACCACCAAGCCGTCGGCCTCCAGCAGCACGATCCCCACCGGCGCGCCCGCGACGATGGCGGCCAGGCGCGCCTCGCGCTCGGCCACCGACCCGCCGGCGTCGCGGAAGCGGCGCTCGGCGTCTTCGGCCTGGGCCTGCGCGGTCACGTTGCGCACGCGCACCCGCAGCTCGCCGGAGGAGAGCGGCTCGGCCTGCACCTCCCACACGCGCCCGCGGCCGCGCTCGCCGTCCACGCGGAAGACGACGGGCGCGCCGCTCTGCATGGCCTGCCGCAGCGTGTCGGCCGCAGGCGTGTGCTCCCACTTCGGCAGCGCGTCCCACAGCGTGGCCACCTCGCCCCCGCGGCCGATCAGCCGCAGGATCTCGAGCATCGACGCGTTCATGTAGCGGATGCGCCAGTTGGGCGCGAGCACGGCCACGCCGTCGCGCGCGGTGCCGAAGCTGGCGTCGTGCTCGGTGCGCCGGGCCTGCGGGGACGGCGTCACGCGTGGGCCGGTGTGCGAGCGGTCATGGGCGGATGATGGTGCGTGTCCGGCGTTTGCGGCAAGAAGGCGGCCATGCGGAGGATCAGGGGACAGGGGACAAAATGGGGATCGGGAAACCGGATCGAAGCAAGGAGGAGGTCGAGGAACGATGCGACTGAAGTCGCGGCTACAAAAACACGCAGTCCGCCTTCGCGGACTTCAACTGCATGCGGCCGCACCGCCGCTCGCGATTCGCGCCGATAGGGCGCCCGGCTACCTCTCCCGGTACGGGAGAGGTGGCGAGCCCCAGCGAGCCGGAGAGGGCGCGATGCCGCGGTGCGCACCGACCCAACGCACTCATGCACTTCCGCACTGACGCACTTCCCCACTCAGCACTCAGCACTCAGCACTCCCCGACCTCACCCTTGCGCATCGCGCCGTTTCGTAGTTCCGTACGCTCATCATCCCGACCCCTTCCGGAACACACCCGCGCACACCCCCGCCGCATGAACGGCCTGCGCATCTCCCGCCCGCCGGACACCGCCGCCGTGCAGCAGACCGGCCACCCCGCCGAGCGCGGCTCCGGCGCCACCTTCGTGTCCGCCGGCGTGTCGGACTTCGCGCGCTGGTTCGCGCCGCTCAAGCCGATGCTCGCGCGCTGGCGCTGGGTGCTGCACGCCGAGCCGCACCTCTTCCGCTTCCCCGACGGCTGGTACCGCGACTGGGACGAGACCGCCGGCGCCTTCGCCGGCCGCGAGCTGCGCGCCGCCGAGCGGCTGGTGCTGGACGAGCGCGACGACTGGCGCCTGGTCGACGGGCGCTGGCTCCAAGCCGTGGCCGACACGCTGCTCGACGACTGGGCCGACTTCTTCGCCCTCGCCGCGCCCGCGGACCGGCTCGACGGCTTCCTCGAGCGCTGGTGGGCGGCGGACACGCCCGAGTCGGCGCACGCGCTGATCGAGGAGACCTGCGCGCTCCACTTCTCCTGCGTCGACGGCGCGGTGTGGGAGGTGCACGCCGCCGACCCCGCGCTGGTGGAGCTCGTCCGCGCGCACCTCGACGGCGTCCCCGGCGTCACCGCCGCCGACAGCACGCTGATGCAGAGCCTGCGGCGCTACGAGCCGCATCCCTGATCCCCAACTCGATCGGAGCCCACCGCCGATGAGACTCGCCCTCCTCCGCGCCGCGGCGCTCGCCCTGGGCGCCATTGCCGCCGCCATGCCCGCCGCCGCGCAGAAGAATGAGGGCGGGATGGGCCCGTTCGCCCTCAGCGGGACGACGGACCGGCCGCTGCGCGCCGTCTACCGCGCCGCCATCGACGCGCTGCGCGAGAACGGCTACCCGCTCCGGGTGATGTCGCTCGACCAGATGCTCATCACCGACCTCAACTCCCCCCAGGCCGGCAAGCCGTCCACCGTGGCGCGCGTGCTGATGGAGCAGAAGGGCGATTCCGTCGCCTTCACGGTAGAGCCCGTCGCGGTGAACGCGGCGCGAAACGGCCGCTGCACCACGCAGGAGTGCCTGACGATGGAGTTGGCCGCCGGGGCGATGATCGTGAAGGGGATCGAGGACCGGATGAAGGCGTACCAGCCGCCGCCGCGCAGCCTGGCCGACAGCCTGGCCGGCGCGAAGGCCCTCGGCTACGCGCCCGAGAACCCGGTGAAGGTCGGCGGCGGCGGCGACCGCGGCGTGCAGAACGAGCACGCTTGGCTCGACGGGCTGCGCGGCCCGGACGGGCAGACTGTCACCTGGTTCCGGCTGGGGAGCTGCTGCGAGTTCGAGACGCCCAACGCCCCGCGCGACATGCAGGGCCGCGGGCTGCTGGACGCGTACGAGGTCACCTATCCCGGTCTCCCCCACCCCGTGCTCCTGTACCTCGACATGTACGATCCCCCCGCCAACCAGGCCGTCCCAGCCGGCTTCACCCGCCCCGCCGCCCCGCTCCCGGCGACGTGAACGCGGGGCCCGACGAGGCCGTCATCTGGAGACTGGTGCCCGGGACCAGGATCGCGCAGCTTTCGGTGCTGGAAACTCGCGGCGGGCTGGCGACGTAATCGGGTGGCGACGTGGGACCTACCGACTCGAGGGACTTCGAAATGATCGACCGCAGCGCCCAATTCCCGATCGACCGCCGCGCCCAATCTCCGGGCGTTCTCATCCGCGACTTCGCGCTCTTCGGCCTGAAGCTGTTCATCGACGGGCTGAAGGACGTGGTGATGGTGCAGGCCGGCATCCTGGCCTTCTGCGTGGACCTCATCGCCATGCTGCTGCTGAGGCGCAGGGCCCGGCTCTTCTACTGGGTGCTGGAGCTGGGCGAGCGGTTCGACCTGTGGCTGAACCTGTACGCCGGCGCGCGCGGTGCCGGGCACAACCCCGATGGGCTGTTCGGCGAGAGCCGCGCGGGCGACAACACCTTCCTGGGCGAGATGGAGGAGCTGGTGCGCCGCGGCCCCGAGCCGCCCGTCCGGTCCGCCGGGCCCGTGCACGCCCCGCGCCCCGGCCTGCCGCGCTGACGCGGGCGATCGAGATCTCGCCGAACGGCAAAGCGAAGGGAGGCGCCCCGGACCGGTGCGCCTCCCTTCGCTCGTTCATCTCCCTCCCCGTCCAGCGTCACCGCTCGCCGGCGGAGGCGGTGTCGGGCTCCGGGTCCGCCTCGCCGTCGCGGCTCCAGATCACGATCAGCCCGCAGGGCGACGCCAGGCTCATGTAGCGCCCGGGGATCTCGCTCGGCCCGCGGTACACCTCGATGCCGTCGATGTCCTGCGCGCGGATCTGCAGGTCGATGTCCTCGGCGCCCATCACCGCGTTGTCCACCAGCAGCAGGGGGATGCACCCGCCGCGCTCGCGCCGCGTGATCACCACCACGCCCTGGGTGCTGCCGGTGATCTGCTGCACCCGCACGCCCGGGATCCCGCGCAGCGCCTGGCTGGGGTGCAGCGGCCGCCGCTCGCGGATCTGGTCGCGCGTGACGAAGGCGCCCACGTGCAGCTGCTGCCGCTGGTAGAAGCCCTCGCGCTCCAGGCGCGCGCTGCGCGGCGGCTGGGTGCGCCCGGTCACCGTCAGCGGGGTGAGCGCCACCTCGCTGGTGCTGATGCGCAGCTCCACCCGCACCGTCTGCGTCTCCGCGATGGGGACGGGCTCGGAGGTGGCCGTGCGGTAGCCCAGCCGCTGCACGCGCAGCCGGAACTCGCCGGGATCGCGCAGGCGCAGGGTGAACGAGCCGTCGTCGCCCGAGCGCGCGCGGGCGACGACCCGGTCGTTGGGCGCCAGGGCCTCGACGGTGGCGGTCTGCACCGGCGCCTCGCCGGTGCGGTCCATCACCTTGCCGGTGAACTGCTGCGCGTGGAGCGCCGTCGCCGCCAGCAGGGCCGGAAGGAGGGCGAGCGAGGAACGCTTCATCGAAAAACCTCCGGGGAGATGCCACCGGCCCGGGGCGCCCGTGGTCGCGGGTCCCCGAAGGCCGGGCCGACTGCGGTGGTACGTCTATCCCTGCGCCCCGCCCTCGTCCGGCGAGGGTCGTCCGCACCCTCTCCCCACCCCTCTTCATCACACCCTGATGAAGATCTTCCTGCGGTAGAACACCTCCATGATCCCCCACCACACCAGCACGAACGTCACGGCGAAGGCCAGCGACGCGTTCAACGGGGGAAGCCACGCTTCGAAGGCGTTCGCGTAGATCCATCCCTTCACCGGCTGCGTTCCCGCCGGTCCACCCGGGACCGTCACCAGGTTCAGCAGGCGCGCGAATACCCCGGAAAGAAAGAACGCCGCAATGGCATTCATCCCGTACACCGTGAAGGGGCGGATCCACCTCCGCACGCCCTTCACGTCCACCAGCCACCAGCACATCGCCAGCCCCACCATCGCCATCCCACCCATGAACAGCACGTAGGAGCTGGTCCACAGGTTCTTGTTGATGTGGAAGACGGGGTTCCAGACGAGCCCCGCCGCCATCAGCGCGTTCCCCGCGAAGAAGAGTCCCGTGGCGCGCTCGGCCGGGGGACGCGCGCTCCGCAGCCACTCTCCCGCGAAGATGCCGAGCAGCACGGTGACGATGGCCGGGACCGTGCTCAGCAGCCCCTCGGGGTCCCACGTCTTCGCGGCGGCCCAGAGATGGTTCGTCCCGAGCACCATGCGGTCGACGTACGCGGCCAGGCTGCCGTCCTTCGTCACCAGGTCGCCCGCGCCGTGCCCGGGGACGGGGACCAGCGTCATCGCCGCCCAGTAGCCGAGCAGCAGGGCGGCGGCCACCCACGGGCGCCCCCGCCGGGGGACGAAGAGGTAGACGGCGGACGCGGCCAGGAAGCAGAGCGCGATGCGCTGCAGCACCCCCATGATGCGGAGGTGGCCGACGTCCAGGTTGTAGTACGGGAACGCCGCCAGAAGCAGGCCCAGCCCGAACAGGATGGCCGAGCGCCTCACTGCCTTGACGAAGATGGCGCCCCGTTTCTGACCGCGCGCCATCTGCGCGCCGAACGAGAAGGTCATCGCCACGCCGACGATGAACAGGAAAAACGGGAAGATGGTGTCCGTCGGCGTCCACCCGTTCCACTCCGCGTGCTCCAACGGCGCGTAGACGTGGTCCCACGAGCCGGGATTGTTCACCAGCAGCATCCCCGCGATGGTGATGCCGCGGAACACGTCCAGCGCGCGCAGCCGTCCGGGCTGGGCGACGCCGTCGGGCAAGGCGGGCGCGATCTCGATCGCGGGGACGGCGGAGGGTGCCGGGGCGAGCGTGTCCGTCATGCGAGCGTCCTGCGAGGGGTCGTCGGGCGGGGATGCTACAAGTCTGTGCGAGAACTGCGCTTGGGGCAAGTCCGCGGATGGCCCGGAAGTCGGCGGATCTTGGCCCGCCCGATCACGGCGGGCGCGGGCTGCGGCTGCGGCGTCATCGTCTCCTGCGCGCGGGCGCACGCGGCGATCGCCAGGAGCGGGAGCGCGAGAAGATCGCGGCGGCTCGGCCTCATCATCCCATCTCCCTTCGAAAGATCATCCTCCGGCCAAGCACTCCGGGCCGATCTCGGAGATGGAGTGGCAGCCGGCCAGCCCCATCGTCAGCTCGAAGTCGGCGACGAGGTTGCGAAGGAGCTCCAGCACCCCCGCGCGCCCCTCCAGCGCCAGCGCGTAGACGTAGGGGCGGCCGACGCAGACCGCGCGCGCGCCGAGCGCCAGCGCCTTGAACACGTCCGCGCCCCCGCGGATGCCGCTGTCCATCAGCACGGGGACGCGGCCGGCCACGGCGTCGACGATGGCGGGGAGCGCGTCGAGGGTGGCGATCGCCCCGTCCACCTGCCGCCCGCCGTGGTTGGAGACGATGACGCCGTCCATCCCCTGGTCCAGCGCGCGGCGGGCGTCGTCGGGGTGCAGGATCCCCTTCAGCAGCACGGGGAGCTTGGTCCGCTCGCGCAGGAAGGGGAGGTCGGACCAGGTGAGCGACGGCCGCGAGTAGGTGCCGATGAACTGCTGCACCGCCGCCAGGGGGACGCCCGAGCGCAGGTTCTTCAGGAACGCGCCCGGGTGCGCCCGCGTCAGCTCGGCGAAGGCGCGCAGCGTGTGCAGGTTGATCTTGCGCTTCTGCCCCGCGGCGGCGGAGGGCGCGGGCGTGGCGAGCGAGGCGAGGAAGACGGGGTCGCTGACGTACTGGGCGATTCCCTTGCCGCGCAGGAAGGGGAGGTAGGCGAGGTCCAGGTCGCGCGCGCGCCAGCCGAGGAGCGTGGTGTCGAGGGTGACGACGATGGCCTCGCACCCGCACGCCTCGGCGCGGCGGACGAAGCTCTCCACCAGCTCGTCGTTCTTGCTCCAGTAGAGCTGGAACCAGCGCGGCCCGGCGCCCATCGCCGCGGCGCAGGTCTCCATCGCCACGGAGGCCTGGCTGGAGAAGATCATCGGCACCCCCGCCTCGGCCGCCGCGCGCGCCACGGCGAGGTCGGCCTCCGGGTGCGCCAGCTCCAGCACGCCGATGGGCGCGGTGAGCAGCGGCGCGGGAAGGGTGCGGCCGAAGAGCTCGACGGAGATCTCGCGCTCGGCCACGTCGCGCAGCATGCGCGGGACGATGCGGCGGCGCTCGAACGCCTCGCGGTTGGCGCGCACGGTGCCTTCCGACCCCGCGCCGCCGGCCACGTACGCGTACGCCTGCGGCGACATCTTCCGCCGCGCGGCCTCTTCCAGCCGCCGCGCGTCCACCGGCACGAGCGGCTTCTCCCCCGCCATCCCCCCGACGTAGACCTCGCTTTGCCTGCGGATCGCGACTTCGGACGCTGCCACCGTTCGTCTCCGTGAGGGTGGGGATGGAGATGAGATGTCCCAGGATGTCATCCTGAGGGCGCGGGTGCCGCAACTCTCGACCGCGCCGGCGCTTGCCGCGCCCGAAGGATCTTGCCGGCGCCGCCGGGATGCCGGTCCCGACGGGCGGGCATCTCCGCGGGATCGAGTAGATCCTTCGGCCGCCGCCGGGCATCCGTGCGTACGACGGTTCAGTGCGGCGGCGACCTCAGGATGACATCGTCGGTGTCGCCCACTCTTCTTCGTTCCTCCGCCGTTCTTCGTCTTTTCTCCGCGCCTCCGCGGCTCCGCGTGAGGCCAGTCCCGATCAGCGGCGCGCGGAGAGGTCGAGGTACACGAGCCGAAGGAACCGGTCGGCCTTCATGAATCCCCCGCCCCAGCGCGGGTCCAGGTCGGCCAGCGGGCGCGCGGCCTGGAGCTGCTCCAGCGTCTGCCCGCGCGCGATGGCGGCGCGTACGCGGTCGCGCGCCGTGGCCAGCATGTCGCGATACGCGCGCAGCTCGGCCACGCCCGAGACAGGCCCGTGGCCGGGGATGATGCGCGTCCGCGCGTTGGCCAGCGACAGGATGCGGTCCACCGCGGCGATGGTTCCCTCCACCGAGCCGCCGCTGTCCAGGTCGATGAACGGGTACATGCCGTTAAAGTACACGTCGCCCGCGTGGATCACGTTCGAGGTGCGGAATTGCACGATCACGTCGCCGTCGGTGTGCGCGGGCGGCACGTGGACGGCGTGCGTCTCCTCGCCGTCCAGGTGCACGGTGACGTCCTCGCCGAAGGTGACCACCGGCAGCGCCCCGGGCGGCGACGCGGGCACCCGGTCCTCGATCGTCTTCATCACCTGCTCCGTACTCATCCGCACCCGCACGTTGTCGTGCGCCACGATCACCACCCCGGCCTTGCCGAAGTTCTCGTTGCCGCCGGTGTGGTCGCCGTGCCAGTGCGTGTTCAGCAGGAAGCGGATCGGCCCGCGGTCGATGGCCGCGATGGCCGCGCGGATGCGGTCGGTGAGCGGCGCATACTCGTCGTCCACCATCACCATCCCGTCCGGCCCTACCAGCACGCCGATGTTGCCGCCGCGCCCCATCAGCACCCAGACGTTCCCCGCGACCGGCTCCGAGCGCACCCGCACGCTGTCGGGGATGTTCTGCGCGGCGGCGGAGGTCGCGACGGTGAGGAGGATGACAGTGGCGGCGAGGACGGCGCGGCGGCGCGGCATGGGCGGCTCCGGGCGAACGGACGGGAGGTGCGGGGTCGGCTCGACAAGGTGCGCCGCGCCGCCGCGGGGATCAAGGGCGTCCTGTCTCGCCTGTCGCGGCTTCGTTACGTCCTTGGCCCGCTTCTGGCACACCTTTGAACAAAACGGCCCGTGGCGCCCCGCGGGCCGGCGGAGGGACGAGACCCGCGGTACATCGCCCACCGATCTCCGCTCCGCCGCTCGACGTTCCGCCCCCGGCCGCGCGCCGGGGCGATTCCACCCGACGCATGCTGAAGACCGTAAACCTTCGCTTCGGCGCGGACGAGGACGAGCCGGGACTGAGCTTCGAGCCCGGCCCCATGACCGTGTTCGTGGGCCCCAACAACTCGGGGAAGAGCCTGGCGCTGCGCGAGCTCGAGAGCTTCGTGGAGAGCGGGGGCGAGGACCAGGGCCACATCGTGGAGGGGGTGGAGCCCGACCTTCCCCCGCCCGAGGTGGTGCGGGAGATGGTGCTCAGCCGGCAGGTGCGCGACGGGCGCGATCCCCCCGCGGGGTGCACGCGCGTGGTGCGGCTGAAGAGCCCCGGCGAGTTCAGCCGCCGCCGCGCCGAGGACCCGGCCGAGCCGCTCGAGGAGCAGGTGATCGACCTCGGGGCGGTCACCCGCGCGCTCCAGGACGTCGACCACCTGACCGACGAGGAGTTCGCGCTCCTCTGCCGCGACGTGCTGACGCTCTTCCTGATCCGCCTCGACGGGCAGACGCGGCTCGCGCTCACCCAGCCGCGGCCGGCGGGCGACCCCGAAGACCACCCGGCGCACCACCTGGCCGCGCTCTGGCGCGACGACGCGGCGCGCGAGCTCATCCGCGAGATCACCGGCGAGGCGTTCGGGCTGTTCTTCGCGATCGACCGGACCACGGACCCGGAGCTCTTCCGCATCCGCATGTCCAGCCGAGCGCCCATGGACGACGCCGAGGAGCAGGGCGACGACGACCGTGCGCTGGCCTTCCACGGGCGCGCGCACGACATCGCCTCGCTGAGCGACGGGGTGCGCGCCTTCACCGGGCTGACGGCCGCGGTGATGAGTGCCGACTACCGCATCATGCTGGTGGACGAGCCCGAGGCCTTCCTCCATCCCCCGCTCACGCGGAAGCTGGGGAAGCGGCTGACGCAGCTGGCGTCCGAGCGGGGGGCCAACGTGCTGGCGTCGACGCACTCGCCCGAGTTCCTGATGGGGTGCGTGCAGAGCGGGCAGCGGGTGAACGTGGTGCGGCTGACCTGGCGCGCCGGCGTGGCCACCGCGCGGCTGCTGGGCGCGGGGAAGCTCGACGCCATGATGAAGGACCCGCTGCTGCGCTCCACCGGCGTGCTCGGCGCGCTCTTCCACGACGGCGCGGTGGTGTGCGAGGCCGACGCCGACCGCGTGTTCTACTCGGAGATCAACGAGCGGCTGCTGGCGGCGCGCGCGGGCGGGGCCGACGGGTGCCTGTTCATGAACGCGCAGAACAAGCAGACCATCCGCCGCATCGTGCGCCCGCTGCGCGAGATGGGGATTCCGTCGGTGGCCATCGTGGACCTCGACATCCTCAAGGGGCGCGAGGACTTCCGCGACCTGCTGAAGGCCACCTTCGTCCCCCAGGTGTTCTGGGAGCCGTGGGAGGAGCAGCGCGCGCGCATCGCCCAGAAGCTGCGCGGCGAGGACTGGAAGGGCGGCGGCATCTACCGCGCGCCGCGCGACGTGCGGGCCATGGCCGAGCAGCTGCTGAACGCCTGCGCCGAGTACGGGCTGTTCATCGTGCCCACCGGCGAGCTGGAGTGCTGGCTGCCCGAGCTGGAGGTGGGCGGGCACGGGCCCGAGTGGCTGACCGCGGTGTTCCAGAAGATGGGGACGGACCCGGTGTCGAAGGACTACCAGCGGCCCACCAGCGGCGGCGTGTGGCGCTTCATGCAGGGCGTGGCGAAGTGGATCGCCGACCCGCACCGCAAGGGGATGAGCGACGAGGTGATCCCCCTCGACCACCTCCTCGCCCCGCCGAAGGACGCCCCGCCCGCCGCGCCCCCGCCGGCCGACGAGACGTCGTCCGCGCCGGCGAAGCCCGACCGCGCCCAGCCGCCGGCGGAGGAAGACGCGCGGCGCAACGGCAGGCCCCCGCGCGCCGGCCGCGACGCGCATCGCGGCGAGCACCAACACCGCAACGGCGGCCGCCCGCCGCACGACGAGCCCACGCGCAGCATCCCCGAGCCCGAAGCGGAGCCGGAGCCGCAGGAGGCCGCGCCCGCCGCGGAGACCCCGCAGGTGGTGTGAGTTTCGCCCGCGAAACCACATCAAGAAACAGCAAGTCTCACGCAGAGTTAGCAGGGTTAGCAGAGAGAATAGCTGCAGTTCTCTGCTAACCCTGCTAATCCTGCGTGAGCTCAAATCTTTTTCCGGATCTGGCGGTCCGATGCGTCGGCCTTCCCGCGCGCGTTAGATTCCTCCGCCGACAATCTCCATCTGCCACGAACGAACCGAGCGACGATGGCCACCGCCGAGACCGAGCTGCTGATCCGCACCCGCCGCGACCTCCATCGCCACCCGGAGCTGGGGTTCGAGGAGCACCGCACCGCCGGGATCGTGGCGGACCGGCTGCGCGCGGCGGGCTACGAGGTGCGCACCGGCATCGCGGAGACGGGCGTGGTCGGCACGCTGCGCGGCGGCGCGGGCGGCGGGCCCACGCTGCTGCTGCGCGCCGACATGGACGCGCTCCCCATCCAGGAGGAGACGGCGCACGACTTCGCCAGCACCGTCGCGGGGAAGATGCACGCGTGCGGGCACGACGCCCACACCGCCATCGGCCTGGCCGTCGCCGAGCGGCTGGCGGCCAGTCGCGAGCGGTGGGGCGGTACGGTGAAGTACGTCTTCCAGCCCGCCGAGGAGGGCGGCCAGGGCGCGCTGCGGATGATCGAGCAGGGCGTACTGGACGGGGTGGACTGCGCGCTGGGGCTGCACGTGTGGATGGGACTGCCGTCCGGCATGGTTGGCATCACCCCGGGGCCGTTCATGGCGTCGGCCGGCGAGTTCGAGATCACCATCCGCGGCAAGGGCGGCCACGGCGCGATGCCGGAGCAGACGGTGGACGCCACGCTGATCGGCAGCCAGGTCGTGGTCGCGCTGCAGAGCATCGTCAGCCGCGGGGTGTCGCCGCTGGAGTCGGCGGTGGTCACGGTGGGCGCGTTCCACGCGGGCGGCGCGTACAACGTCATCGCCGACAGCGCGCGGCTGCTGGGCACCGTCCGCGCCTTCGACGTGGACGCGTGCGACGAGCTGCCGCGCCGCATCGAGCGCATCACCGCCGGCATCTGCGAGGCGTTCGGGGCGACGTACGACTTCCGCTACCACCAGGACACGCCGCCGACCATCAACCACGCGGGCGTGGCGGAGATCGTCCGCGCCGCCGCGGAGGAGACGGTAGGGCGCGAGCGCGTGCGCTTCGGGCCGGAGGTGCGCACCATGGCGGCGGAGGACTTCGGCGAGTTCCTCCTGCGCGTGCCCGGCTGCTACTTCTTCGTGGGCGCGATGAGCGAGCCGAAGGGGGCGGTGCATCCCCACCACTCTCCCCACTTCGACATCTGCGAAGATTGCCTGCCGGTGGCCGTCGAGGTGCTGGAACAGTCCGCCATCCGTGCGCTATCCTGCTACGGCGAAATCGCAAATCGTTGACCTATTGGATCTTATGAATTCATCTCCGCGGATTTCTGGCATCGGATTTGAGTAGGTGACCGGACCCAGCCGGGGCGCGGAGGTCGGCGGCCCGGGGCAGCACATGGATCCGGAGAGGTCGCCATGAGTAGGGGAACCCGTCGTTCGGCCCGCACCGCCGCCCTTCTCGCCACTCTCGCAATCGCTGCCGCGGCGCCCGCCGCGGGCCAGCCGCCCCGCACGCAGCTCGCCTCGCGCCAGGCGCAGGCGCAGCCCGCCGCTCCGACGCCGCGCGAGATCGCGGCCGGCGCGCACGCCAGCCTGCTGATGATCCGCGCGCTGGCGGCCGACGGCGACACGGTGGGGCTCGGCACCGGGTTCGTGATCAGCCCCGACGGGCTGTTCATCACCAACTACCACGTGATCGAGGAAGCCGCGAAGCTGCAGGTGAGCCTGCTGGACGGCGGCAGCTGGGAGCAGGTCTCCCTCGTGTCGGCCGACCCCGCCAGCGACCTGGCGCTGATGCAGCTTCCCGCGCACGGGCTGCGGGCCATGAAGCTGGGCAGCGACACGCAGATGGAGGTGGGCGACAAGATCTACGTGATGGGGAACCCGCTGGGGATGGGCGGCACCTTCACCGACGGGATGATCAGCGGCAAGCGCCCGCTGGAGGGGATCGCGATGCTGCAGATCAGCGCGCCGATCTCTCCCGGCTCGTCGGGCGGCCCGGTGATGAACGAGCGCGGCGAGGTGATCGGGGTCGCGACGATGATGGTGATGGGCGGGCAGAACCTGAACATGGCCGTGCCCGTGCGCTACGCCCGGCCGATGCTGGCCAGCCGCGGCACGCCGCGCCCCTTCTCGCGGGCGGTGCTGGTGTCCAACCCGCACGCCGGCCTGGCGCGGGTGGGCGACCATCCCGAGCCCGCGCTGGGCGGCGAGAGCGGGAGCATCGTCCGCCGCCGCGAGCCCGGGCGCGAGGTGGAGGACCAGTTCGTCGTGATCGCCCCGATGCTGCAGATGCGCGGGTTCGTGCGCGCCTTCCCCGTGGCCACGGGGAGCGCGGCGCGCGACGCGGCGGAGGCGCACGACTTCACGCTGGAGAAGGGCGTCTCGTACCTGATCACCGCGCGCTGCGACGCCGAGTGCACCAACGTGGACCTCGGCCTGTACGACCGCGGCGACCACCTGCTGCAGAGCGACACCGACAGCGACGACTTCCCGACGCTGGCGTTCACGCCGCAGGAAACGGGGACGTACCACGTGTCGGTGCGGATGGCGCAGTGCGGCACGCCGGAATGCTCGTACGGCGTGGCCGTCTTCCGCCGCGACGCCGCCAGCACGCCGGCCTCCGCCAAGGTCGGGCGGTAGACGAAGGGTTGGAGAAGAACGATTGGGGCGCACCGATCATCGGTGCGCCCCAATCGTCTGGGCGGAAGATGGAATTTTCGGTCGCGACGATGCGACTGAAGTCGCGGCTACAACGGCACACAGTCCGCCTTCGCGGACTTCGCGCGGAACGCGGCCGGCGTGTGGGCGGAGATGCATCCTGCCCGCCGCCGGCCCGCGATGCTCGTCACGTGCGCGGGTGCCCTCGTCCGCGCCGATGCCGGTAGTCCGCGAAGGCGGACTTCGTGTAGTTGTAGCCGCGACTTCAGTCGCCCCGTACCAGCGGACGTGCACCCGCGGACCCGCTCGACGGACCCGTCCCTCCGCGGACGAGCGGGGACGAGCGGAGATCGCGCGCTACTGGTTCGGGTTGAGCTGCAGGAGCGGGGTGGCGCCGCCGGTGACCTGCGGCATCTGGCCGTTCCACTTCTTGGTCATCTCGTACTGCACCAGCGTGGGCGTGATGCTCTGCGAGAGGAGGCGGTTGGCCTCGGCCTGCGCCTGCGCCTCGGTCAGGATCGCCTTCGCCCGGCCGCTGGCGCGGATGCTGTCGCCCTGCGCGTTGTACATGTTCTTCTGCAGCTCGTTCTGCGCGGTCAGCGCCTGCTGCTGCATCACGTTCTTGGTGTTGATGGCCTGCATCACCTCGGCCGGCGCGCGGATCTCGTTGATGGTGAACTGCTTGACGACGAACCCGTACGGCGCCAGGCGCGTGGCGATGAGCTGCTGCGTGCGGCCCACCACCTCGGCCTTCTTGGGCCCCAGGATGTCGGCGATCGGCTCGCTCCCCACCACCTCCTGCAGCGCCTGCCGGATGGCCTGCTTCACGTAGCCGTGCTGGATCTGCTCGATGTGCGTGCGGAAGGTGGTGTACAGCGCCGGCGTCTTGCTGGCGTCCAGCTCGAAGCTCAGCGACACGTCCAGCGACACCGGCTGCCCTTCCACGCTGTTGACGTTGATCTCGTCGTTGCTCTGCGAGCCCTCGCTGCCGCCGCGCGTCAGGATCAGCGTCTGCATGTACACGGGGTACTCCTCGATCCCCGTGGTGATGGGGTTGCGGAAGTGCAGCCCCTGCCCCAGCGGGTGCCGGTCCACGCCGCCGCCCAGCTTGTGGATCACGATCCCCACGTTCCCCGGGTTGATGTAGACGAACATCGTCGGCAGCGTCAGCAGCGCCAGCACGGCGATGATCACCCACGGCGCCTTGCCCGCGAACGCGCGCAGCGGGTTGCCGATGCTGGGAATGGGCCTGTTGCGGCCGGTGGGCAACTGGATGGTAGGCATGGTGGGATTGCGCTCTCCTCGAGCGGATTCCGGGTGATGCGGGGGGCGGCGGCATCCTTCGCTCCGCCGCCCACCCGCGAGCCCAGGCCGATCGGCCGGGCCGGGGGTGAACTACGACCATCTGCCGTAGATCGTTTCAAGATAATGACTTCACATGAAGATGTCGCCTCCCCCGCGCGCGCGGCGTTGACAAACCCCGGCGGCCCGTCCCAAATCGGGAGATACCGCCGCCGGCGCGGCCGGGTCTCGTCGTCGCCTGAGAGAATGTCGCGCAAACCTGCGGACACCCCCTCGGTGTCATCCTGAGGGCGCGGAGCACCGAGATCGCGTTCACACGAAACCCTGCGCGCCCGAAGGATCTTGCACGGTGGGCGGGATGTCTGCCGAAGGAGCGGGAATCTCCGCGAGATCGAGGAGATCCCTCTGTCGGCGCCCGGCGCTTGTGCGGTACGAAAGTGAGGTGCAGCGCCTCCCTCGGGATGACACCGGAGGTGTTCTGGATCCCGCGGATTGGCAATTCCCCCTGACGAACGGAGTGCCTTGCAGACGATCCATCGTCGCCACCTCCGTCTCTCTCGCGCAACGCGGGAGCGGCGCTGATGTTCCCCATCGACCGGCTGATCCTGATGGGCGCCCTGCTGGTGCTGATCGGGATCGCGTCGAGCAAGCTGTCGTCGCGCTTCGGCGTGCCCGTCCTCGTCCTCTTCGTCCTCGTGGGGATGCTGGCCGGCTCCGAGGGCTTCGGCGGGATCGCGTTCGAGAACTACCGCTTCGCCCACGGCGCGGGGACCGTGGCGCTCGCGGTGATCCTGTTCGACGGCGGGCTGCGCACGCCCTTCCGCTCCATCCGCCCCGCGCTGGCCCCCGCCGCCTCGCTGGCCACGGTCGGCGTGCTGCTGACCGCCGCGATCGTCGGCTCGGCCGTGGCGTGGATCCTGGACGTGCCGCTGCTGAACGGGATGCTGCTGGGAAGCATCGTCGCCTCGACGGACGCGGCGGCGGTCTTCTCCGTGCTGCGGTCGACGGGGCTGCACCTCCCCGAGCGGCTGGGAGCCACGCTGGAGGTGGAGAGCGGCTCGAACGACCCGATGGCCGTGTTCCTCACCGTCGGGCTGCTGGAGATCCTGCTGGGAGAGATGGCGCCCGGGCCCGGGCTGGCGTGGCTCTTCGCCCAGCACATGCTCATCGGCGCGGCGGTGGGGATCGCGGTGGGCGCGGGCGCGGTCTGGGCGACGAATCGCATCCGCCTCGGCGCGGAGGGGCTGTACCCGGTGTTCGTGGCCGCGGCCGGGCTGCTGTCGTACGGGCTGGCGGCGTCGCTGCACGGGAGCGGCTTCCTGGCCGTGTACCTGTCGGGAATCGCCATCGCCGGCAGCCGCATCGTCTTCCAGCGCGGCATCCTCCTCTTCCACGACGGCGCGGCGTGGCTAGCGCAGGTCGCGATGTTCGTGCTGCTGGGCCTTCTCGCTTTCCCCAGCCGGCTGCTGGGCGTGGCCGGGCCGGGGCTGCTGATTGCCGCGGTGCTGGTGTTCTTCGCCCGGCCGCTGGCGGTGGCGGCCGCGCTGGCGCCGCTCGGCTTCCGCCCGCGCGAGCTGGCGTTCGTCTCGTGGGCGGGGCTCAAGGGCGCGGTGCCCATCGTGCTGGGAACGTATCCGCTCCTGCTGGGGCTCCCCGGCGGCGAGCGGCTGTTCGACGTGGTGTTCTTCGTCGTGCTCGTCTCCGCGCTGCTGCAGGGGTGGACGCTGGCCCCGCTCGCGCGGCTGCTGCGCCTGCAGGAGCCGCATCCCCCCGCGCCCGCGGTGACGCTGGAGATCACGTCGCTGCGCGAGGTGCAGGGCGACATCGTGCAGTACACGCTTCAGGAGGGCGACCGCTTCGCCGGGCGCACGGTGCGCGAGCTGGCGCTGCCGGACGGCGCGGTGGTGGCCATGATCGCCCGCGGCCGCCGCGTGATCCCGCCGCGCGGCAGCACGCGCCTGGAGCCGGGCGACCACGCGTTCCTTGTACTGACCCCCGAGGCGCGCCCGCTGGTCGACCGGCTGTTCGCGGGCGGCGCCGTCGCGGCGCCGCTTCCCGCGCAGATCGAGTTCCCCCTGCGCGGCGACACCACCGTGGGCGACATCGAGGAGTTCTACGGGGTCGATCTCGCCGAGGACGCGGCGTGCACGCTGGAGGACCTGCTGCGCGCGCGCCTGGGGAAGCGCCTGGAAGCCGGGCGCGGCATCACCCTCCCCGGCGTGAAGCTGCACGTGAGATCGATGGTCGACGGCCGCGTCGAGCAGGTCGGGCTGGTGATCACGCCGAGCGGTGATGAGGGTTAGAGCATTAACCAGACGCTGTCATTCCGAGCGGAGCCGCCTCTCCGAACTCGCGGCTGCACCACAGGTTGGCGGCTCCCGAGGAATCTTTGGCCGGCGTCCGCGCAACAGCCCGGCTGTAGCTCGGAAGCAGGCCACAGATTCCTCGGCCGCCGCACTGACGCCGGTGCGGACGCGGCATCCGGCGAGCGGCGGCGCTCGGAATGACATCGCTTGCTTCTTCGAGAAACAGCCATCCGGATACTGAAGGAGCCGCCCGGCGCATCGGCCGGGGCGGCTCCGTTTCGTGCGATCAGGCGTTGAGATCGCGGTCGCCCTCGGGCGGGCGCGGGGGATTGTTCTTCCCGCTCCGCGCGCCGACCCACAGCATCCACACCATCAGCGCGGCGATCACCAGCACGATCGCAACCTCCAGCGGCGGCGCGTCCTCGAAGGGGCGCACCGCGAGCATCGCCAGCAACATCGGCATCTCCTCGCGAACGTTCGTCGTCCGCCCGCCGAACCGTTTCGGCGGGCTGGGGGATCAACGGCGTTCGCGGGGAGGCGCGGTGGCGTAGTACGCGGGACGGTTGATCCGCCGCGGCGAGAGGACGCGCGGCGCGCGGATGGTGCTCGCGGCCGCACCTTCGCGTGCGGGCGCGAGACCCGTGGTGGGGACGAAGAGCTGCGGGACCGGCCCGTTCGGCGCCGGCGGACGCGCGCGCTTCGGCGCCGGCGCCTCGGCGGCGGGGACGCGGTGCGACGGGACGGCGGCGAGACGCTCGTCCCGCGCCCGCGCGCCGGGGTGGGACGCGGCGCCCGCCGGGCCGGGGTGATGCAGCGCGGGCGCGGCCAGGAGCAGCGCCAGCGCCGCGCGCAGGAGCGCCTTCACCCCGCCTCCTTCCGCGCCGGCGCCACCCGCGCGGGGAGCACCGCGTCGCGCCCGAAGCGGCCGCGCAGGCGGTCGGTGGCGGCGGAAAGGCGCCGGTCGCGGTCCGTCTCCAGCCCCTGCGGCGGCTCGAAGAGCATCGGCTCCGGCTCCGCGTCCTCGCCCAGCTTGCTGACGCCCACGCCCAGGAGGCGGATCCCGCCGCGCCGCCGCGAGCGCAGCTGCCGCAGCAGCTGCCGGGCGACGGCGTAGATCGCGCGGTCGCTCTCCAGCGGCTCGGCCACGGTGCGGCTGGCGCTGCGGTCGGTGAAGTCGGCGTAGCGCATCTTCACGGTCACCGTGCGCGCCTTCAGCCCGTCCGCGCGCAGCGACGCGCCCGTCTCGCCCACCAGGTACAGCAGCTTCGCCTCGATCTCCTCCTCCGCCAGGATGTCCTGCGGGAAGGTGCGCTCGTGCGAGATGGACTTCTGCGGCGCACGCGGGGTGACGCCGCCCTCGCTCCCCATCCCCCGCGAGAGCCGATGGAGCCACCGCCCGCGCGAATCGCCCAGCCAGGCGACCAGCGTGTCCTCGTCGAGGGGGAGGAGGTCGCGCACGCGGGTGGCGCCGCGCCGCCGCAGCGCCTCGGCGAACGCCGGCCCCACGCCGGGGATGTCGGCCAGGTCGAAGCGCGCGATGAACTCCGCCTCGCCGCCGGGGGGGACCACGTGGATGCCGAACGGCTTGTTCACCGACGCCGCCATCTTGGCCAGCGTGCGCTGCGTGGCCCCGCCGATGGAGAGCGAGATCCCCGTGCGCTCCAGCACCGCCTGCTGGATGCGGCGCGCGGTCTCTTCCAGCGGCTCGTGGCGGTACAGCGCCTCGGTCCCCGTGAGGTCGAGGTAGAACTCGTCCACGCTGGCGGCCTCGACCACGGGGCTGAACTCGTCGAGCACCGCGCGCACTTCCCGGTGCTTCTTCTGCACCATCTCGCCGGGGACGGGAACGACCATCGCCTGCGGGCAGAGGCGGATCGCCTGCGACATCGGCATCCCCGCGTGCGCGCCGAACCTGCGCGCGGCGTAGCTGGCCGACGTCACCACCCCGCGCCCGTCCGGGCGCCCGCCCACCAGCAGCAGCTCGGCCTTCCCCGCGCCCTCGGGGTCGGCCAGCATGGCGCAGCGCACGAAGTACGAGTCGCAGTCGGCCAGCAGCAGGCGGCGGGGGCGCTCGGACGAGGTCATCTACGGCGGTTCAGGTTCGCAACTGATTTTCTGATCTAAAGATACGTATACCCCGGAGGCGGCGGAACGGGCGCGGTGACAAGGTGTGCAGAGTTTACGCGGGGAGATGGATCGAGAGTGGCGCCATGCAGGCGTTGCCGTTCGGCCGCCGCGAGAACATCTTCCGGTTCACTCGGCAGCATTTTGTCCATGGAGACGGTCCGGTTTCGATGCCCATTCCCTACACGCTCGACCGCGAGCGGCAGCGGATGTACACGCGCGCGGAGGGGCTGCTGACGCTGGTGGAGCTGGAGCAGCATCTCGACTTCGAGGAGGCCGACCGCGCGGCCGGGTACGCGGAGCTGTTCGACGCGCGCGGCGCCACCACGGACCTCACCCCCGACGACGTGCGGCGCTTGGTCGGTCGCGCGCGCCGGATGCAGCAGGCGGGCACCGTCGTCGGCCCCACCGCCGTCGTCGCCGACAACGACGTGGTGTACGGGATGGCGCGGATGTACGCGATGCTCTGCGAGTTCGTGGACGCGCCGGTGGAGGTGTTCCGCGAGGTGGAGCCCGCGCTGGCGTGGCTGGAGCGCGTGGCGGAGTGAGACGGCGTCGGCCCGGGTGGGGGTGGGGCGAATGATTTCGCTGCAACAACCACACGAAGTCCGCCTTCGCGGACTACCGGCATTCGTGCCGGCGATGCGATCGTTCACGCGACGGGAATCGTCGCGTGCTTCGTTTCATGGGGGGAGATGATGTTCTCGGAATCGGCGGAGCTGTACGATCGCATCTACGCGTGGAAGGACTACCCGGCCGAGGCGGCGCGCGTCCGCGGGCTGGTGACGGCCGCCGGCGGCCGCGGCGGGGGCACGCTGCTCGACGTGGCCTGCGGCACCGGGATGCATCTCCAGGCGCTGCGCGAGCACTACACCGTCGAGGGCGTCGACCTCGAGCCGGGGCTGCTCGAAGCCGCGCGGCGCCGGCTGCCGGACGTGCCGCTGCACCTCGGCGACATGCGCGACTTCGAGCTGGGGCGGCGCTTCGACGTGGTCACCTGCCTGTTCAGCGCCATCGGCTACACGCGCACCGCCGCCGGGCTGAACGCGGCGCTCCGCAGCATGGCCGGCCACCTCGCGCCGGGCGGGGTGCTGCTGGTGGAGCCGTGGTTCACCGCGGAGATGATCCAACCCGGCCGCGTCAGCGCGGAGACGGTCGAGGAGCCGGGGCTAACGATCGTACGCATGGCACACATGGCCGTCGAGGGCACGATCTCACTGCTCACGTTCGAGTACCTGGTCGGCCACCCGGACGGCATCACCCGCGCCTCCGAGCTCCACGAGATGGGCCTCTTCTCGCGCGAGCAGATGACCGCCGCGTTCGAGACCGCCGGCCTGCGCGTCAGCCACGACGAAGAGGGGGTGTCGGGGCGCGGGGCGTACATCGGGGTGCGGGAGGGCTGAGCCGGAGCACGACGATGCATCTGCGGGCGGCGCTGCGCGCCGGGGCCCCTCATCCCCCCCGGCCCCCCTTCTCCCGATAACGGGAGAAGGGGGGAGACCTCAGCACGGGAAGAAGGTTCGGCGCGCTAAGTCGTTGTCGCAGTTACCTCTCCCAGGCTGTTTGGGGAGAGGGTCGAAAACTGAAGGGGAGACGGCAGTTTTGTCTCCCCTCCTTCAGTTTTCGGGTGAGGGCCCTTCTCGGGTGCGGACTGCGACGTCACTCCTTCGCCGCGCCCCAGTGCAGCTCCCACTCGCAGAAGGCGTCGCCCTCGACGGAGCAGCGGACGTGGCGGACGGCGGGGTTCGCGCCGCCGGCCAGCTCGACCGCGCGCAGCAGCCCGCCCGTCTGCCGCCGGCAGAACACCGGGTCGCCGGGGAAGCCGACCAGCCGCAGCACCGCCCGCCCCGGCTCGGCCTCCACCACCTCCATGTTGCCGGGCTGGTAGTACAGCCGGAAGAGCGACACCGGCTGCACCAGGAACTCCAGCGGATCCTTCTTCTTCAGGATCCCGCCGTAGAGTTGCATCCCCAGCGACTGGATCGAGTACGCGCCCGACTTTTCCGGCCAGCCGGGATCGCGCCGGCCGATCTCCGCCTCCACCGCGTCCCACAGCGCGCGGAGAAGCTCGATCGGCACCTCCTCCGTCGCGGTGGCGGCCTCGACGCGGCGGCGCTCGCCGTCCCCCAGCCGCGCGAGGACGGCGGCGGCCGCGGCGGGACCGTGCTCGGCCTCGACGTAGCGCAGCGTGGAGCGGAGGGTCGACCCCTTCGCCAGCGGCTGGGTGGCGACGGCGCTCATGGCCGGGCCTCCGCCAGCGCGCGGCGGTCCGGCTTCCCCGAGCCCAGCCGCGGGATCTCGCGGAGGAAGACCACCGACTTCGGCACCTTGTATCCCGCCAGCCGCGCCCGTGCATGCGTCACCACGTCGACCTCCGTCACGTTCGTTTCACCGCGCGGGACGATGAAGGCGCGCCCCACTTCGCCCCAGCGCTCGTCGCGCACGCCCACGACGACGACCTCGGCCACGCCGGGGCAGTCGGCCAGCACCGCCTCGACCTCGCCGGGAAAGACGTTCTCGCCGCCGGAGATGAACATCTCCTTGCGCCGCCCGCAGATGCGGAACGTGCCGTCGCCGTCGCGCGCGGCCAGGTCGCCGGTGCGCAGCCAGCCGTCGGACGTGAACGCTTCTGCAGTCTTTTCAGGATTTCTGAGATAGCCGGCGAACACCTGCGGTCCGCGCAGCAGCAGCTCTCCCGGCTCGCCGGGCGCGGGCTCGGTGCCGTCGTCGCGCGCGAGCCGCATCTCCAGCATCGGCACGGGCCAGCCGACGCACCCCGGCCGCCGTACCGCCTCGTCGGCGGGGATGGCGAAGCAGTTGGGGCCGCACTCGGTCAGCCCGTAGCCCTCGCGCAGCGCGTACCCCGCGGCGCGGACGCGCTCCGCCAGCGCGGCGGGGAGCGGCGCGCCGCCGGACATGAAGGTGCGCAAGCTGGGGAGCGGGCGGCCCCACTGCCGCCCCTCCATAAGCATCAGCAGCATGGTGGGCACGGTGAGGGCGACGGTGATCCCCTCCTCCGCGATCGCCTCGAGGTACCCGTCCGCGTCGAACTGGTCGAACAGCACCACCTTGCCGCCGCGGAACCAGAGCGGCGTGGCGAAGACGTTCCATCCCCCCGTGTGGAAGAACGGCGTGGAGACGGGGGCGACGTCGCCGGCGCCGAGCTCCCACGCGGTGGTCGTCGCCACGGCGTTGTAGAAGATCTGCCGATGCGGGAGGATGGCCCCCTTGGGCTGGCCCGTGCTGCCGGAGGTGTAGAGGACGAGCCAGGGATCGTCCGGCTCCACCTCCACGTCGTCCGCCGACGGGCCGCCGCGCGCCAGGAGCGTGGGTGCGTCGGCGTCGAGGTCGATCCACCGCGCGTCGGAGATGCCGCGGAGCGCGCCCTCGGCCCGGTCGCGAAAGCGGTCCTCGCCGAGCAGCAGCTTCGGGCGCGCGTCGGCGAGGATCGGCGCGAGCTCGGGCGCGGCCAGCCGCCAGTTGAGCGGGATCAGCGCCGCGCCGATGCGGCCGCAGGCGAAGAACGCGGCCGCCAGCTCGCTGCGGTTCCCCGCCAGCGTGGCCACGAGGTCGCCGCGGCCGACGCCCTGCGCGCGCAGCAGCGCGGCCCAGCGGTCGGCGGCGGCGTCGAGCTCGGGATACGTCAGCCGCTCACCGCGCGCGCGGTCCACCAGCGCGTGGCGCGCGCCCGCCAGCCGCCGCCAGAAGCGCAGCGGGTCGGGGCGGCGGGGGAAGGGGGGGACGGCTGTGGTCATCGTTCGGTGTTGCTCTTCTGTTGCTCCGTCGTTGCCCTGAACGCCAACATCATCGCACCTCAAAGGACGGTGGGCGGCGCTGCGCGCCGGGGCCCCTCATCCCCCCCGGCCCCCCTTCTCCCGATAACGGGAGAAGGGGGGAGACCTCAGCGCGGGGAGAGGATTCGGCGCATCACCACACCCATCGCCTGCCCTCGGCGCCGAAATCGCTCGGCACCAAAGTGAAGTCCGCGAAGGCGGACTGTGTGTCGTTGTAGCCGCGAGTTCACTCGCATACTGCGACCTCTACAAACATCCACGACATCCACGACATCCACGACCTCGCCCGCCCTGCACTCACTTCGAATGCGCGAGGAGGAAGTCGAGGATGAGGCGCGATGCGTCGGGGCCGCGGGCGTCGGCAAAGGTGCCCTCGGGCGAGCCGCCGGACCACGCGTGGCCCAGCCCGTCCACGATCACCAGCTCGATCGCGGGCTTGCCGTCCGCGGCGTTCCAGCGGGTGCGCTCGACGGCCAATCCCCCCTCCGTCGACCGTTGCGCGGGAATGGAGGAGAGGCCGAGCACGCCGGCCCACTGCGCCGCCAGCTGCCGCGAGTTCAGCGGGCTGACCACCGCGTCCGCGCCGCCGTGGATGGCGATCAGCGGCATGGCGCGCCTGCCCGCCGCGTCCTGCAGCGCATAGGCGAGGATGGCGGGATCGGTGCTCCCCCCGCGCATCACGCTCAGCGCGTGCGGCACGTCGGAGGCGGCGCGGTACGGGATGCCGCTGTGCGAGCCCACGGCGGCGAACAGCTCGGGGTACGACGCCGCCACGATCACCGCCATCGCCGCGCCCGCGGACACGCCGGCGACGTAGACGCGCCTGGGATCGACCGCGCGCGCGGCCATCACCTCGCGCGTGATGCCGGCGATCACCGCGGGCTCGCCGCGCTGCACGGCCTGGTGTGCGGGATCGTACCAGCTCCAGCACTTCTGCACCTGGTGCTCGGCCTTCTGCTCGGGCCAGGCGACGACCACCCCCGCGCGTGCCGCCAGCTCGTTGAAGCGCGTGCCCCGAGCGAAATCGTCGGGGTCCTGCGTGCAGCCGTGCAGCATCACCACCAGCGGCGCCGGGCGGCTGGTGTCGAGGCCGTCGGGGACGAACAGCCGGTAGCGCCGCGTGCCCGCCTCGCCCGCATACGTGTGCCACTCGAAGGTGCCCGGCGCCCGCGCGGGCGCTTGCGGGGCGGCGGGCTCCGGCGCGGTGCTGGTCATCGTCACGGCTGCCAGGATGGTGATGAGCGCGCGGTGGATCGTCATCGCGATCGCGTGGTTGTGGGGATCTTGCGACCTATCCGTAGATGCTGGCATCGGCGCGCAGCTCCGGCATTGCGCCCTCTCCGGCTCGCTCAGGCTCGCCACCTCTCGCGTACCGGGGGCCCCGTACCGGGAGAGGTAGCCGGGAAAGATCTGCGCGGGAGGGTGAGATCCTGCCCGCCCGGCTGTGGCCCCCTCCCCCGGCCCCTCCCCCGCTTCGCAGGGGAAGGGAGAACTCAGCTGGGGGCGGAACATCCGTCTCTCTCCCTGTCCCCTGTTCCCTGTCTCCTGTTCCCTAAAAGCCGAAGAAGTCGACGATGATCTGGCTGGCGTCGAGGGCGCAGGCGTCGGTGTAGCTGCCGGCGCTGCTGCCGCCCGGCCAGCGATGGTCCATCCCGCTGATCACGTACCGGCGCACCACCGTCTGCCCGTTCGAGCTGTTGTTGAAGTCGGTGCGCGTGTAGCTGCGGCACGCCGTCCCGTTCACCGTGGCGTCGGCGGCGAAGTCTACGTTGCCGTTGTCGGCGCCGTCGCTCGCCAGGTCGTCGGTCTGCGTCCACTGCTGCGCGGTCTGCGTCGCGTTCACCGGGTTCACCGTGCCGTCCGATGAGCCGTGGAAGACGAGCGTGGGGATCACCCGGCGTCCCCCCGTGGCCTGCGCGTTCCAGCAGTCGGTGCCGCGCGTGTTGGGGTCGTAGCTGCTGCCGAAGAACATGGCATTCGTCCCCCCGCCCGCCGTCGTCGCCGCCTTGTACATCACGCCGGCGACCTCGGCCAGCTTGCGCACCCTGTCGGGATAGGTGCACGCCATGATCGTCGCCATCGCCGCGCCGGCGGAGAAGCCGGCCACGCCCACGCGCGTGCCGTCGACGGCGTAGTTGGCCTTCACCCAGTCGATCATCCCCGCGATCACGTACGGCTCACCGCTACCGCGCGACTGGTTGGAGGTGTAGAACCAGTTCCAGCAGTCCGATGGGTTGTACGCCGTCCCCTGCTCCGGATACAGGACGATGAAGTTGCGGCTCTCGGCGAACGAGTTCATCCGCGTGCCGGCCGCGAAGTCGTAGCCGTCCTGCAGGCAGCCGTGCAGCATCACCATCATCGGCCGCGCGGTGCCGGTGTAGGTGGAGGGGACGTAGACACGGAAGTAGCGCGCGCCGTACACGCTGTTGTAGACCCCGTCGACCCACGTCGCAGCGAGCCGCGGCTTCTGCGGCGATGCGACGTCCTCGCGCGCGGCGGTGGGCGCGTCGGCGCAGGCACCCAGCGCGAGCGCGGCGGCCAGGAGCACAGCGGTGCGGGTGCGGCGCATGGACGGCTCCTCCGGATCAGGGTGGACCTGCCAGGAACTGCCCCGTCGACAACAGCGGGGGCTCGCTGCGCTCGCGGCCCCTCATCCCCCCCGGCCCCCCTTCTCCCGATAACGGGAGAAGGGGGGAGACCTCAGCTCGGAGATAGGCTTCGGCGCAGACTGGACGCATCCTGCCCGTCTGATTGATCCTCTCCCCGACCGTCAGTGTGTCAGCACGTGAGTGCACCGGATTCGCGAGAACCCAACGCACTCACGCACTCCTGCACTCACGCACTCGTCACTTCGTGTCCACCCGCACGCCGAGGAACACCATCGTGCCGATGGCCGGCATGTTGACCATCTCGGTGTGCTTCACGCCGAACCCGCACGACGCACCCTCGTCGGGGAGCGTGGGGTCGTTCGCGCGGCAGTTGAACAGGTTGGCCACCGCCAGGTTGATCTGCGAGTGGAACTGCGGCACCCGGTAGCCCACGTTCAGGTCCAGCGTGTTGAACGTGGGGATGCGGCCCTTGTTGATGCCGGAGTTGAAGTAGTAGCCGTTCACGTAGCGGAAGGTGGCCCCGCCCGACCAGCGGCCCAGGTCGCGCGCGTGCATCCCCAGCGTCCACTTGGTCACCGGCGAGTTCAGCGCGGTGGCCTCGGTCTCGGAGGCGATGTTGGTGTCGATCCCCTCGATGTTGTCGAGCTTGAGCAGCGACACCGTGCCGGTGAAGTCGACCCGGGGGTTCAGCACGTAGCTGAACGCCGCGTCGGTGCCGTAGATGGTGGCGTTGCCCAGGTTGAAGTAGGTCAGCACCACCTGCGGCTGCGCGGCCTCGCTCACGTACGGCTGGTTGGTGGCGCCGTTGTAGGCCACCGTGGCCGCGCCACCCGTGGCGTACGGGTTGGCCACGGTCACCAGCGGGCTCAGGAAGTTCTGGTAGCGCGAGTAGTACGCGGCCACGTCCACGAACAGCCGGCCGTTGATGAGCCCCTTGTAGCCCGCCTCCCAGGTGGTGTTGCGCTCGGGGACCAGCGGCTTGTACTCGCGCACCAGCGAGTTGTCGGACGCGCGGCGCACGGTGATGCCGTCGCGGTTGCCGAACACGCCGATCACCGACACGAAGTTGGGGATCCAGAAGTTCGTCTGCAGCGTGCTGGGGCTCTTGAACGCGCGGTTCCAGAAGAGCCGGAAGGTGTGCCCCTGCGCCGGGGTGAAGAGCACGCCGGCCTTGGGCGAGAACTGCGGATCGTAGTTCTCGTGGTCGTCGTAGCGCGCGGCCAGCAGCAGGCGCAGCTGCGGCAGCAGCGGCGTCTCGGTCTGCGCGTACACGCCCCACTGGTCGATCTTCAGCGCCTCGCCGGTCAGGCGGTCGGTCAGCCACTGGCGGTCGCTGCTCACCACGTCGTGGCGATACTGCCCGCCCCACGTCACCTGCGTGTTCAGCAGCGGAAGGACGCGGAAGTTGTTCTGCAGCTCGGCCGCGTACAGCTGCCCGTCGCTGGGCCAGTCGCTCATCCGCCGCACCGAGTCGTCGCTCACCGTCGCCGGCGCGGTCGCGCGGTTGGTGGTGTAGCGGTTGGCGGCGTAGCTCTCGCCCGCGTTGCTCTCGGTGCGGTAGGCGCTGACGTACCAGCGCGGGTTGGTCGCCCGCAGCTGCAGGACGTTGTAGGTCCAGTCCACCAGCTGGTTGCGGCCGACGTTCGTCTGCCCCACGCCGTTGGTGCGGCTGTAGCCGCCGGTCAGGGACACCTGCCCGTCGCCGAAGTAGCGCAGCACCTGGCCGTAGCCGCGCAAAACGCTGCTGTCCCAGTTCAGACCGGTGGTGTCGCCGACGCTCGTCTCCCAGGGGCTGGTGGCGGCCGCGGTGGCGTGGATGCGGTTGGACCAGTCGTTGAACGAGTTCCACTCGCCGCTGAGCTTGTATCCCCAGTTGCCGCGCGTGCCGGCGATGCGGCCCTGCAGGTCCATGTACTCGCGGTTGCCGCCCGTCACCTCCAGCGACAGCCCGGGGTAGTCGCGCGGATCCTTGCTCTGCAGCGTCAGCACGCCGTTCGAGGCGTCGGCGCCGTACAGCGCGCTGCCGGGGCCCACCACCACCTCGATCCCCGCCAGGTCGATCTTGGGGACGGGGGTGAAGGCGCCCGCCGGCAGCCCGTTCTCGGGAAGCACGGCGATGCGGCCGTCCTCCAGCATCAGCATCCGGTTGTTGAACGAGGAGTTGAAGCCGCGCGCGTTGACCGCCACGGCCGTCATCCCCACCTGCACGAAATCGAGACCCGTCGCCTGCTTGAGCGCGCCCACGAAGGCGTTCCCCGGCGTCTCCTCGAGCTGCTGCGCGCCCACGCGCGTGACGGTGGCGGGCGACTCGGAGCGGCGCTCGGCCCGGCGCGAGGCCGAGACGACCATGGCGTCCAGCTCCACGTTGTTCTCCTGGAGCTGGATGGAGACGAGCGTCTCCTCGCCCGGGCGCACGGTGACGTCGCTGGTATTGGCGACGAAGCCGGGCATGGAGACCCGGAGCCGGTGCACGCCCTGCGGCACACCGCCCAGGGTGAACTGCCCCAGCGTGTTGGATACGGTGGAGAAGCGGGTGCCGACGATGGCCACCTGCGCCGCGGAGACGGCGCGGCCCTCGGGCCCGGAGACGGTGCCGCGCACGGTGCCGGTCTGCGCCGCCGCGAGCGACGGGACCAGCGCCAGTGCCGCGGCCAGCAGGAGTGCGCGCCAGGTGTGGCGCAGGGTGCCGCTGCTGCTCATGGAAGGGTCTCCATGTTGTGGGACACGTGTGCGCACGCGGTCGCGCTCGCACGGTTGGACTTCACGCTCGCGGTCCTTTCGGTAAGGCGACCGCGGTTCCTGTCGAATCGTCGCGAGAGCTTCCTGCCGTCCTGCCGGCCGTTCGCGCCGCGGCGGGCGGCCCCCTCTCCCCCGGCCCCTCTCTCCCGCTTCGCAGGGGAGAGGGGAGAACTCAGCACCGCTCGAACGTCCGCTCCACGGAACCAGGCCGGCGTTCAGTCCGCGAAGGCGGACTTCTCGAGGTTCCAGCGGCGGGTTTCAACCCGTCGTGGAGGGGGTCGGCGACTCCGGGACCATCACCACCGCCTCGCCGTCGATCACGCGCTCGCCGTGGTGGTTGGTGACGGTGGTGGCCAGGCGCACCCGCCGCTTCGCCGCGATCACCTCCGCCACCTCGACCCGCGCGGTCACCGTGTCGCCGATCTTCACCGGGCGCAGGAAGCGCAGGTTCTGCGAGAGGTAGATGGTGCCCGGCCCGGGGAGCCTCATCGCCAGCACGGTGCTGATGAAGCCGGCCGACAGCATCCCGTGCGCGATCCGCCCGCCGAACATCCCCTGCTCCGCCTCCACCGCGTTGACGTGCGCGGGGTTGAAGTCGCCCGTGATGCCGGCGAACAGCACCACGTCCGTCTCCGTCACCGTCTTGCTGAACTCGGCCGTCTGCCCGACGGCGATGTCTTCCAGGTGCATTCGCTGCTTTCGTCCGTCTCCCCGGCTCTCGTGCGAACGCCGGCTATAGATCCTTCGGCCTGCCGGCACCAGGGCAGCCGCGGTTCCGGTCTGTCCGGCCTCAGGATGACGTCGGGCGGGGGTAGTGCGTGGGATCGGAGCCGCACCTGCCACCGGGCTATGTTCTCCCCTCGCCCCTGCGAAGCGGGGGAGAGGGGCCGGGGGAGAGGGGGCCCATCCGCGGCCGCGCCCCGGTCCGCCCGTCACACCGATGCCGACCCCGCTTCCACTGGGCACTTGGCACTGGGCACTGGGCACTTCCCCTCACACGCTCATCACCAGCGCCACGTCCGGATCGATCTGCGACGCGGCGCGGGCGCGGGTCAGCCAGCTCACGGCGAAGAACACGAGGATCGAGAGCACCAGCGACAGCCCGCTCACCGTCACCCCCGTCGGGAAGCTGTAGACCTTGAAGTACGCCAGCGTCTCGAAGGTCAGCGTCACCACGATCCCCGTGGCGATGCTGGCGATCGCCCCCTCCTTCGTCGCCCCCTCCCAGTTCAGGCCGATGGCCAGCGCGGGAACGAGCGTGCAGGCGAACAATCCCCATCCGAAGATCCCCAGGAACGCCACCATCGACCCCGACACCTGCGCCAGCAGCGCGGCGGCGATCGCCAGCACCGCGGTGGAGATGCGTCCCCACAGCAGCTCGTTCCTGGCCGTGCGCCCGAACGCCAGCGGCAGGTCGTGCGTCACCACCGCCGCGGCGATGTTGATGAACGAGTTCACCGCGCTCATCGTGGCCGCGGCCACGCCGCTGAACACCAGCGCCGCCAGGATCACCGGGGTGAAGCGCAGCAGGAACGTCGGCGTGGCCGCGTCGGGCGCGGAGAGCGGGGCCAGCGCGCCGCGGGCCACCAGCGACTTCACGCCCACGCCCACGCCGAAGTAGAGGAGGAGGACCAGGATCAGCCCCAGCGTCTTCAGCAGCGGATACCAGCGCAGCTGCAGCGGGTCCTTCAGCATGTAGTACTTGTGCACGCCCTGCGGCTGGCCCAGCGACCCCATCCCGAAGACGAAGAAGAAGGAGAGCGCCACCAGCGGCGTGGCCTTCCCCCACGGCGACAGGAAGCCGGGGTCGTGCGCCAGGATGTGCGTGGAGATGCCGCCCAGCCCGCCGCCGACCTTGAGGACGGCGAGGAAGACGAGGACGGAGGCCGCCGCCATCAGCGTCCCCTGGAACACGTCCACGTAGATCCCCGCCAGGATGCCGCCCGCCACCGAGTAGGCCAGCGTCACCCCCATCCCGATCCAGATCCCCCACCCCATCCCCACGCCGAAGATGGCGTCGATCACCACGCCCATCGCCAGCGCGTTGGTGGCCATGTAGCCCAGGATGCCAATGAGGATGCCGATGCCCGACAGCCCCTGCGCCAGCGGGCTGCGGTAGCGCGCGCCGATGGCGTCGGGCACGGTCATCAGCCCGCGCGCCTCGCCCAGCAGGCGCATCCGCTTGGCCAGCACCCACGCGCCCATCACGTTCGTCACCGACGCCGGGAGGACGATGTACATCGCCGCCAGGCCGATGGTGTAGATGAGCCCCGGCCCGCCGATGAACGCGAACCCCGAGACCGAGGTGGAGACGGAGGCCACGGTGAGCGCGACCAGGCCGATCCCGTGGCCCGCGACGAAGAAGTCGCTCGCCGTCTTCGTCCTGCGCGTCGCCCAGACGCTGATCAGCACCACCACCGCGAAGTACGCGGCGGCCACGGCGATGATGGCGGGATGGCTGACGTGCTGCATGGCCGGGTTCACGCGCGGGCTCCAGGAAGGGCGGGGACCCGCTCGGCGGGGGGCGAGGCTTCGGACTGCGCGGGAGATGACGATCCGTCGCGCGCGCGCCTCCACGCCTCGCCGGCCAGGCGCACGCGCTCCAGGTCGGCCGCGTTCAGCGTCTGCTCGTGGAAGGTCAGCGCGTAGGCGATCGGCAGGACGACGATCGGGAAGATGCCGATGCCGTAGATCACGATGGCCGCGCGCAGCGGGAGGCCCAGGTAGAGCGGCGCGCCCGCCGATTCCACCGCGGGAAGCACGAGGGCCAGCGCGAAGCCCGCGGCCAGCACGACGAACGAGAAGGCGAAGGGGATGGCCAGCCGCCCGATGCGCCCGCCGCGCGCGGCGCCCAGCACCATCACCGCCACCAGCGCGGTGGGGATGCCGATGGCCATGGGCCAGGGTGCCCACCCCGGCGCGCCGCCGGGGAGGAACGCCGACGCGTACGAGGCCGCGATGGCCAGCGCCGCGAGCGCGAGGGCGGTGAGTGCGAGGCGCTTGGTCATCCTGCGGCGGGGTAGAGGGCGTCCAGCTCGCCGCGGAACTTCTCGGCGACCACGGTGCGGCGGAGCTTCAGCGTGGGCGTGAGGTCGCCGTCCTCGGCGGTCAGCTCGCGGCCGATCACCACGAAGCGGCGGATCTGCTCGGTGCGGCTGAGGTTGGCATTGACGCGATCGACGGCCGCCTGCACCTGCGACAGCAGCTCGGGGTGATGGACGACGACGCCATTCCCATCGACCTCGTCCCCCTGCCCGTCGGCCCACAGGCGGAGCATCGACGGGCGCAGGGAGATGAGGGCGGAGATGTACTTGCGGCCCTCGCCGTAGAGCATGGCCTGGCCGATCCACGGGTCCTGCGCCAGCGCGGCCTCGATGGGCAGCGGCGCCACCTTCTTCCCCGTGCTGAGCGCGATCAGCTCCTTCTTGCGCCCGCTCACGCGCAGCGAGCCGTCGTCCAGCAGCCGCCCGAGATCTCCCGTCAGCAGCCACCCGTCCGGCGTGAACGCGTCCGCCGTCGCCTGGGCGCGGCCGTGGTAGCCGCCGAAGCTCAGGTCGCCGCGCCGCACCAGGATCTCGCCGTCCTCGGCAATGCGGATCTCCGTCCCCGGCATCGCCGGCCCCGCGGCGTCGAAGCGGTACGCGTCCGGCCGGTTCATGGCGACGCACAGGTGCTCCGTCAGCCCGTACGCGCCGAGGACGGTGATCCCCAGCGCGTCGAGGTACTCGGCGACGTCCACGGGAAGCGCGGCGCCGCCGCTGGTCGCGCGGCGCACGCGGCCGCCGAAGAGGGCGCGGGTGCGCTCGAACAGCGGGGCGCCGACCTCGCGCCACTCCTGCTCCAGCGTCGGCGGGACGAAGCGGCGGCCCTGGACCAGCTTCGAGCGCGCGGTGCCGAGCTCGATGGTCCGGTCCCACCGCTTCCGCCCCTCGCCCGCGGAGGCCATGTGCTCGGCGTGCAGCGTCTCGTACGCCTTCTCGTAGAAGCGCGGCAGCCCGCCGAAGAGCGTGGGGCCGTAGACGCGCGCCGCCTCCCACACGCGCGTGTGGTCGGGCACCAGCGCCGCCTCCATCCCGCTGACGATCCGCGTGTAGAGGCCGAACACGCGCTCGGCGGCGTGGCAGAAAGGGAGGAAGGAGAGCGTGGTGTCGCGCTCGGTCAGCCCCAGCGCCTCGATGATCGACTCGGCCGACGCGAGGAGGTTGCGGTGCGGGAGCGCGGCGCCCTTCGGCTCGCCCGTGGATCCCGACGTGTAGATCAGGATCGCCGTATCGTTGGGGGATGCGGCCGCGACGCGGCGGTCGACCTCCGCGCCGGCGCCGGCCGTCAGCGCGTCGTCGCCCATCCCCAGCCACGCGTCCCAGCTCACCACGTCGTCGCCGAAGACATCGATGGCGACGATGGTGCGCAGGCGCGGGAGCTCGTCGCGGACGGCGAGGACCTTCGCCAGCTGCTCCGCGTCGTCCACCACCAGGACCCGGGCGCCGCAGTCGGCCGCGATCTGCCGCACCTGCGCGGGCGCGCTGGTGGGATAGACGCCCGCGCACACGCCGCCGGCCATCAGCACGCCCAGGTCGGCGATGGGCCAGACGGTGCTCGTTCCCGCCAGCACGGCGACGGACTCGCCCGGCCGCACCCCGTCCGCCACCAGCGCGGCGGCGAAGCGGCGCGACTCGGCGGCCCACTCGCCCCAGGTCAGCGCCTCGTCGCGCGGCGCGCCGCCGGCGGCCAGCGTGCGCCAGGCGATGCGGCCGGGGTGGCGCGCGGCGCGGGCCAGGAAGGCACGGGCGGCGGTCGTCATCGCGCGCTCCGCGGGTTCCAGCGCAGGGCGACGCATCCCATCGACAGCCCCGCGCCCGAGCCGGTAAGCAGCACCAGGTCGCCCGCGTGGAGACGGCCCGCCTTCACGGCGTCGTCCAGCGCCATCGGCAGGCAGGCGGAGCCGGTGTATCCCCACTTCTCCATCACCGTGTGCGCCTTCGACATAGGCACGCCGAGGCGATCCATCACCATCTCGATGGTCGATCGATTCACCTGCGTCCACAGCCACAGATCGACGTCGTCGACCGTCGTGCCGATGCGGGAGAGGACGGAGCGGGCGATGCGCGGCCACCCCTCCTCGTTGACCTCCTTGGGATACTTCTGGACGAAGCGGAGGCGGTTGCGCACGCCCGCGTTCAGCACGTCCACGGTGATGGGCTCCGCCGTCCCCCCCGCGAACACGCCCATCCCCAGCGCCAGCGACCCGTCCGCGTACAGCTCGCTGGCGAGGATGCCGGGCTCGTCGGCGAGCTCCACCACCACCGCGCCCGCGCCGTCGGCGAAGATCGTCACCGTCTTCTTGTCCGCGGGGTCGAGGAACTTCGACATCGCGTAGACGGCGACGACGAGGACGCGCTCGTAGCGCTCGTCCGCGCGCACGTACTTCCACGCCGCGTCGAGCGCGGTGGCGAAGCCGGCGCAGGCGCTGTTCACGTCGAACGTCCCCGCCGTGTTCCGCATCCCCAGCCGCCCGTGCAGGACCGACGAGGTGGCGGGGGAGACGTACTCGGGCGTGTCGGTGGAAACGATGAGCAGGTCGACGTCTTCCGCGGACAGCCCGGCGTCCGCGAGGGCGGCGCGGGCGGCCTGCTCGGCCAGGTCGGCGGTGGACTCGCCGGGCGCGCACCAGTGCCGCTCGCGGATGCCCAGCGTGTTCGACACGAACGCGTCGATGTCCTCGCCCAGCGCGGCGGACAGCTCCGCGTTGGCGACGACCCGCGCGGGGACGAACGAACCGGTTCCGCTGATGGTGGCGTGGCGCAACGGAAAGTCCTGAGTCCCAAGTCCTAAGTCCTGGATGACGGCTCGGCCGTGGTGCCGCGGCGGACGAGCTTCACCGGGAGAAGCTTCGCGCCCTTCACCGTCACCTCCTGGCCGTCGAGCTGGCGGAGGAGGAGGCGTGCGGCACGGGCGCCCAGCTCGCGCGCGGGAATGGCGACGGTGGTCAGCTCGGGGGTGACGAAGCTCGCCATCTCCACGTCGTCGCACCCCACGATCGACAGCTCGCCGGGAACGGAGACGCGGGCCGTCAGCGCCGCCTTCAGCGCCCCCATGGCGATCAGGTCGTTGGCGCAGAAGACGCCGGTCGGACGCTCGCTCGAAGCGAGGAGACTCTTCATCGCCTTCTGCCCGCCGCTGACCGTGGGCGGTGTCCGGC